>URCX01000038.1 GCA_900546465.1 uncultured Bacteroidota bacterium
TTCGCTTCAATACCCGCCCTTTCTTTTCCCCGGTAAAACCCAATACAGCGAAAGTAAAATCAATCACCCTTTCAAAATCGAAAGAACGGTCAATTCGATTAACCCTTTCTCGTGGATAAAGGTCGGAAGGAAGATACGCAAAATGCAAGCGGACATCGTGATAATCAAGTATTGGTTACCGTTCATGGCACCTTGCTTCGGCAGTATTGCAAGGCTTGCCGGCGGAAAGCAAACCAAGATTGTGGCGATTGCAGACAACATCATACCGCACGAAAAACGCTTTTTCGACACCATATTCACGAAATATTTCTCAAAATCGGTCGATGCGTGGGTGGCAATGAGCAGAAGCGTTTTGGAAGACATATCTCTATTTGATAAATCATCGCCGCGAATACTCAGTCCGCATCCTTTATTTGATAATTTCGGCGAAAAAATTCCGAGAGAAGAAGCCTTGCAGTCGCTCGGTTTGGATTCGGGAAAAGTAAATCTGCTTTTCTTCGGCTTGGTCAGGGAATACAAGGGCTTGGATATACTTTTGCAGGCAATGAAAGACCCGAAACTTGCCAATCTTCCCTTGCATCTCATTGTGGCAGGGGAGTTTTACGATGATTATTCCAAGTATGAACAAATGCTTGCCGAATATGGTTTAAGAGATAAGGTGAGTATGGAAAACAGATTTGTGAAAGACGAAGATGTGAGCAGGTATTTTTGTGCTTGTGATTTGGTTGTGTTGCCGTATAAGAGTGCAACGCAAAGCGGAGTTACGCAAATAGCTTTTCATTTCTCCAAACCCATGCTTGTAACCGATGTAGGAGGGTTGCCTGAAATTGTTTGCGATGGTAAAAGCGGCTATGTATGTCAACCGAATGCCGAAAGCATTGCCTCTTGCATAGAAGATTTTTGCTTAAACGGCAGAGATTTTTCCGCAAGTTTGGAGACAGAGAAACAACGTTTCGCATGGGATAAGATGACTGCAGCAATCAGAAAAGTATATAAAGAAAGCATAAACAGAAATGATAATAAGAAGTAAAGCACCTTTGCGTTTGGGTTTGGCAGGCGGCGGAACAGATGTGTCTCCTTTCTCTGACATTTACGGAGGTTGTGTTTTGAATGCAACGATAAGCCTTTACGCTTATTGCGATATTATTCCGCGTACAGACAATACCATAAGGATTATAACCGAAGACCGTGGTGAAAGATTTGAAAGCCGAAGCATGAGAGTGCTTCCCATAGATGGCAACATTGACATACTGAAAGCAATTTACAACAGAGTGGTTAAGGATTTCGATTTGCCGGCTTTGTCTTTTGAACTGCATACCTTCGTCGATGCTCCTGCCGGAAGCGGTTTGGGAACTTCCTCTACCTTGGTTGTGGCTGTGCTTGGAGCTTTCGCACAATGGCTAAACCTCCCATTGGCAGAGTATGACATTGCACTGTTGGCTTATTCCATAGAACGCGAAGACTTGAAACTTGCCGGTGGAAAGCAAGACCAATATGCTGCAACCTTCGGAGGAATAAATTTCATGGAGTTCTATTCCGACAGTAAAGTAATTGTAAATCCTCTGAGGATAAAAGACAAAATCATGAACGAATTATCGCGTAATATGGTTTTGTTCTATACTTCCACCTCACGCGATTCTGCAAGCATAATAGAGCAACAGCAAAAGAATGTGGTGAATAACAACATTCAATCCATAGAGGCAATGCAGCATTTGAAGAAACAGGCGATTTTGATGAAAGAAGCCTTGCTGCGAAGCGACCTTAACAGAATAGGAGACATTCTCAACCTCGGCTGGCAGTACAAAAAGCAGATGGCAGACGGTATCTGCACCCATCTTTTTGAAGATGTCTATACGGCAGCATTGGAAGCCGGTGCAATAGGAGGCAAAATTTCAGGAGCAGGAGGAGGAGGTTACATATTCTTTTATTGTCCCGATTGCGTAAGATACAGAGTTATTGATGTGTTGAACAATTTCGGCGGAAACGTCAGACGATTCGAGTTTACGAAAGAGGGTTTGCAGACATGGCAGATGGACGACAAATAACAGAAGCCGTAATTCTATGCGGCGGAAAGGGGACAAGATTGAAGAGTGTGCTTGTTGACCTTCCCAAACCATTGGCTCCGATAGGAGATGAGGCGTTTTTGAGTATTCTTATGAAGTATTTGTGCCGTCAGGGCGTGAAAAGAGTAATCCTTGCAACGGGTTATATGCACGAGGCAATAGAAGCGGCATACGGAAACAGTTTCTCCGGAATGGAGATAGTCTATTCCCGAGAACTCACACCCCTTGGAACGGGAGGAGCTGTGGCAATGGCGTTGAGAAACGCAAGAAGCGAAAACCTGCTTGTGCTTAACGGCGACAGCATTATAAAGTTCTCCCTTGCCGAAACGGCAAAGCGATATTTTGAAATCAAAAACAATTTTCCCGATATCGCATTTCCGACCCTGCTTACCCTAAAACAAATGGAAAATGTGGACAGATACGGAGCCGTAGCCTTTGAAGACGGACAGATAAAAGCCTTTGAAGAAAAAGCATTCAGGAAAAAATGCTTCATAAACGCAGGCGTATATATATTGAACAAAGAAACCTTTCGCGACAAAGCCCTCGGAGAAGTTTTTTCTTTCGAGAAAGATTTTTTGGAGCAGGAAGTGAAAAAAGGAAGCCTTTTCGGCATTGAAAGCCAAGGCTTCTTCATTGATATAGGAGTGCCGGAGGATTACGCTTTGGCAAGAGATATTTTAATACAACAGTTAGACTAAAAAACAAGAAAGCAAAATGGATACAGTTATCAAAGATGGCATTTGCGGCAAGCAGGAAGTAGAGGTAAACGAAAAGAACACAGCCATCGCATTCGGTTCAGGCGATGTGGAAGTCTTTGCCACACCGGCAATGGTTGCACTTATGGAAAAGACAGCCAACGAATCCGTGAAAGGATTGTTGCCCGAGGATTACGTAAGCGTAGGCATAGAAATCAATGCCAAGCACATAAAAGCCTCAAAGCTCGGAAGCAAAATTGTTTGCGAGAGTTTCCTCAGCAAGGTCGAGGGAAAGAAACTCACATTCATTATTACCGCATACGATGAGACCGCAAAAATAGGTGAAGCCACCCACAGCAGAGTTGTTGTAGAGAAGACAAAATTTTTAAGCAAACTCTAAGCACTCCCCATATATGGCAATAATGGAACAAACAGGCAAATTCAAAATGGTCGCAAAGACCATGTTCGGCTTGGAAGGCGTTTTGGCGAAAGAATTGGAGAATATGGGAGCGGAAAACATCGAACAACTCAGGCGAGCCGTCTCTTTTGAAGGAAACATGAGCCTTTTGTACAGGGCAAATTACAGTCTCCGTACCGCATTAAGCATATTGAAGCCGATAGCAGAGTTTGATGCAAAAGACGAACAGGCATTGTATCGCAATGTCTATGCAATAAAATGGGAGAAGTACATGAATTGCGACGCAAAGATATACATCGACCATTCCGTTTTCAGCACTACATTCACACACTCCCTCTATGCCGCACAAAAGACCAAAGATGCAATCTGCGACAGGTTCAGAAAGATGTTCAACTTCCGCCCCCAAGTCAGCAAGGAAGAATATGACATAAAACTCAACCTTCATATCTATGAAAACCATGTAACCATTTCTTTGGACTCTTCGGGAGAAAGCCTTCACAAAAGAAACTACCGCAAAAACAACGGTCAGGCACCATTGAACGAAGTAACGGCAGCAGGACTTATACAACTGAGCGGCTGGCAGAGAGACTGCAATTTCTTCGACCCTATGTGCGGAAGCGGAACACTTTTGATAGAAGCCGCCATGTATGCGTACAATATTCCCGCTCAATATTACAGAAAACGTTTCGCCTTCAACAAATGGTCGGATTTCTCTTTGCCCGAATGGAAGAAAGTGAAAGAAGAAGAGAACAAAAAAATAAGCGACTTCGATTATCTTATATGGGGAAGCGACCTTTCGCAGAATGCAATAAACGAAGCGAGAGAAAACATAAACCATGCCAAGCTGCACAAAGACATAGAACTGTTCCGATGCCCGATAGAGGAGCAAAGACCGCCGGAGGGACGCACACTCGTCATAACCAACCCCCCATACGGAGAGAGAATAGAGGTCGAAGACATAATAGCACTCTATGAAAGAATAGGCACGGCATTCAAATCCATGTACGAAGGCAACACCGCATGGGTTATCTCTTCTGACTTGTTTGCCTTAAAGAAAATAGGATTGAAACCAAGTAGAAAAATAATAGTCTATAACTCCAATCTGGAATGCCGTTTCTGTGAATTCAACCTATACCACGGCAGTAAAAAAGCAAGCAAACAAGCAAAATCAGACGAAGAAGAAAAGGAATAAATAACTCTTTCACCACCAAGCAATTCCCCAAACGCCGTTCTGTTTTTTTGAAACGCCGTTTTGGGAAATTCTTTCGCCGTTTTATTTTTGTGGAAGGCTGTTTTGATTTTCTTCTATCACCGAGAGCAGTTCTTCATACCACTCTTGGGAGAAGCGGCGTATCAAAGGTTCTTTCAATAATCGATAAAGCGGTTCTGCTTTCGGATTATTCACAGCCGGTTTGCAAATTTCCCAACGGTGGTAATTAAGAGCTTGAAATTCGCCGTAGTCTTTCACTCTTATGGGGTAAAGATGGCATGAAACAGGTTTGGGAAAATCAATCTTTCCATGCCTGTACGCCTGCTCTATCGCACAAAGTGCCGTGCCGTTCTCGTATTTTACAAAAACACATTCCCGACCCTCTATCGTCCTTGTGCATAAATCGCCGTCCATATCTCTTTCCCAGAGTTTCTCTTCTGCCATTTCGGCTGCTTTTTCTTCCATATAGGGTTTTATCTCGGGCAGTAAACTTTGCAGAACTTCTCCTTCCTCTTTCAAAAGCGGTGCTCCTGCATCTCCTTCTACGCAACAACAACCCTTACACTTGCTCAAATCGCAGCAAAAGCTTGCTTTCGCAATATCATCACTCACTATACATTGACCGACCAACAACATATTGTCTCGTTTTTTTGTTGCAAAAGTAAGTAAATACGCTATGATTTTCGTACTTTTGCAGGATAATTTACCAACCCTTAGTACGGAAAGACATGGAAGAGAAGATGGAAAATACGGAGCGTGAGACGCTTAATTTTATCGAGGAGATAGTTGCCGAAGATTTGAAAAGCGGCAAGCATAAGAGTATAACAACCCGTTTCCCGCCCGAACCTAACGGCTACCTGCACATAGGGCATGCCAAAAGCATTTGCTTGAATTTCGGTATTGCCAAGAAGTATGGAGGAAAAACCAATTTGAGATTTGACGATACCAATCCGGTAAAGGAAGACACGGAATATGTGGATTCCATAAAGGAGGACATAAAATGGCTCGGCTTTCAATGGGCTGAGGAGCATTATGCGTCGGATTATTTTGAGCAACTGTATCAATGGGCATGCGATTTGATAAAGAAAGGCCTCGCTTATGTCGATGACCAAAGCTTGGAGGAAATGCGGGAGAACCGAGGCACTGTGCAAACTCCCGGAAAGAACAGTCCGTACAGAGACCGCAGCGTAGAGGAAAACCTTAATCTTTTCGAGAGAATGCGAAATGGTGAGTTCCCTGACGGCAGCAAGACATTGAGAGCGAAAATCGATATGGCTCATCCGAACATGCACATGAGAGATCCGATAATGTACCGTATTCTTCATACCTCCCACCACCGCACGGGCGACAAATGGGCAATTTATCCTATGTATGACTACGCCCATGGCGAAAGCGACTCCATAGAAAAGATAACTCACTCTATTTGTACCTTGGAATTTGACATTCACAGACCGCTCTACGATTGGTTTATAGCACAACTCGGCATCTTTCCTTCGCATCAATACGAGTTTGCAAGGCTTAACCTGAATTATACGGTCATGAGCAAGCGTAAACTCTTGCAGTTGGTAAAAGAAAACTACGTAAACGCTTGGGACGACCCCCGTATGCCGACCATTTGCGGTTTGAGACGAAGAGGATACACGCCGGAGAGTATACGAAACTTCTGCGAGAACATAGGTGTTGCCAAGAGAGATAACGTTATCGACTATACAAGATTGGAAAACGCTCTGAGAGATGACTTGAACAAAAAGGCACAGAGGGTAATGGTCGTTCTAAATCCCGTAAAACTGATTATAGACAACTATCCCGCAGGAAAAAGCGAGACATTACAGGCAATCAACAATCCGGAAGATGAAACGGCAGGAACAAGAGAGGTAAGTTTCTCCAAGGAATTGTACATCGAGAGGGACGACTTCATGGAGAACCCTCCAAAGAAGTACTTCCGTATGACCCCGGGACAGGAAGTAAGGTTGCGATACGCCTATATAGTACGTTGTACCGGAGTTGAGAAAGACGAAAACGGTGAAATAACAGCAATACACTGCACCTATGACGAAAATTCCCGCGGAGGCAATCCGGCAGACGGCAGAAAAATCAAAGGAACCATTCATTGGGTCGATGCCGACAAGCATTGCGATGTGGAGGTAAGACTCTTCGACAGACTTTTCCGAAGCGAAAGTCCCGACAAAGTGGAAGAAGGACATAGTTTCTTGGAAAACCTGAACCCCGATTCCTTGAAAGTATTGAACAACTGCAAGGCGGAAAGTTTCCTTGCCTCGGCACAATCCTTGGATAAGTTCCAATTCGAGCGTCTCGGTTACTTTTCCGTGGATTATGACAGCAGTGCAGAACATTTAATCTTCAACAGAGCCTGCACGCTCAAAGATTCTTGGAGCAAAAAATAAGAACCTGAAAAACGTAAAGAGAGATGAAGAAACAAGTTCTTTTTATCATGACGCTGATTCTTGCTTGCGGAACTTTCGCCCAGCAAAGACATCGTTTCGCAAGCGGAGAACCATACGATATATTCCTAAGCATAAAACCCGTAGGGGGAATGGCACAAGGTGATTTCAACAAAAACTACACCTATCTTTACGGAAGTGCCTTGGCTTTCGAGATACAAATGGAGGAAACAAGGCTCGGCTTCGGCTTGGAACTGTCTTATAATTACTGCGTCCCTCAATCCTTCAAGCGAAATTATCTTCAAGCGAAATATAATTGGGCAGCACATCAGGTACCTGTGTTTCTGACTGCGAACTATTACTTTTACAACGAAGTCTTTAAGCCTTTTGTCGGCATAGCTGTGGGAACGGTGTGGGGAAAATACGATTACAGTCTCAGCACGGAGGCAAGCACAGAGGAGTATTACCTGAGAGATTTCGAGGGACAGAGCGGTTGGCGTTTTGCTCTGGCACCCAAAGTCGGTCTTCTTATAAGCACAGATCACAAACACGCCTTCGGCTTTGAAGTAAGCATGCCTTACTGCTTCAAAGCATGGAGATTGGAGAACCAATACAGCTTTAATGCCGCCCTTACCTATACTTTCATCATCGACTAAACCTTTTGAATATGAAGAAAGAGCGTTTCACAACGGATTATACGCTGTTTGAAAGCATAGATGAGCTGAGCGAGAATGATAAAGAACTTGTTTCGGCAGCCGAAGCGGCTCGCCAAAAATCTTATTCTCCTTATTCAAACTTCAAAGTCGGTGCCGCAATACGCACAAAGAGCGGCACAATAATACAGGGAAGCAATCAGGAAAACGCAGCCTACCCTTCCGGACTCTGTGCCGAAAGAACGGCATTGTTTGCATGCGGAATGCAGCCCTCGGAACCGCAAAGCCTTGCAGTGGTTGCAAGGAACGAACAAGACGAAGCCGCCTCCGCCTATCCCTGCGGGGCATGCCGTCAGGTGATGAGCGAAACAGAGAAACGCTATGGCTGCCAATTCTCTGTAATCGTAGGATTGAAAGGCGGAAAATATGCGAAATTCTCTTCCGTATCAGCCCTTTTACCCTTTGAATTTGAGATTTAAGACTGCATAAATGCCTTCTATCAAAGCCATCAAACAAGACGGGCAGGTATTCACCCCTTCCGAAACGGTGAAGCAGATGTTGGATATTTGTGCTTATCGTTTGCCGGAGAAAATACTGCGAAAACATATAATGGAAAACAGTTGCGGCGATGGTGCATTTCTTTGCGAAATAGTAAAACGCTATTGTACGGCATTCTTTCAAACAAGCAAAGATACCGACAGGCTTAAAAATGAATTGGAGACATATATTCACGGCATTGAAATAAACAAAGAAAGCCATGCGAACTGCCTGTACAATCTTGGAAAGATTGTCGAAACATTCGGTATTGAAGACGTGCATTGGGATATTCCGAATACAGACGCCCTTGAATGCAACACATTCGATGCTTCCATGGATTACCTTGTCGGAAATCCGCCTTACGTAAGAGTTCACAACCTTTCCGAAAGATATGCCGGCGTAAAGAAACTCTCGTTCACCCTTTCCGGTATGACGGACTTATATCTCGCTTTCTTCGAGAAGTCGTTCCAAATGCTCAAACCCGATGGCAAACTATGCTATATCACTCCGAGTTCGTGGTTAAACTCATTGGCAGGCGAGAACTTCCGTTCCTATATATTGAAACATCGCAACCTTGCAAGCATAACGGACTTTGAACACTTCCAAGTCTTTGACAAAATAAACACCTACTCATTGATTGCCCTCTTTGACCAAAAGCACGCAAGCGAATACTTCGACTATTATCGTTTTGAAGCGGAAACGAAATCAGTAAAAAAGATTGAAACCATCGGTTTAAGAGATTGCCACATAGAAAACGCATTCTATCTTTCCGACACCCGCTCCCTGCGGAAGCTGAAAGCCATCAAACAAGCCGAAAACAAAGAAAGATATGCCGTGGTGAAGAACGGTTTCGCCACCTTGGCAGACGGAGTTTTCATCGGCAACATTCCATTTGAGCAATATACAATCGACATCATCAAAGCCTCCACCGGCAAATGGCAAAAAGCCTTTTATCCCTACGATAAAGCAGGGAAACCACTGCCGAAAGCCGAACTCTTTGCCGAAGAAGCCATAAGCGAATACCTGAATGCTCACAAGAGCGAATTGTTGAAAGGCAAGAGCGAGGAGGACAACCCTTCGTGGTATCTCTACGGCAGAACACAGGCTTTGAAAGACGTATTCTGCGACAAGATAAGCATAAACACAATAATCAAAGACAAGGAAAGCCTCAAAATACACCCCGTCGAGAGAGGTTGCGGCGTATATTCGGGACTGTACATACTGACAAAAGTTCCGTACAAGGATATTTGCGACATACTTACCGGCGATGACTTTATACAATACGTCAAAGCCTTAAAGAAATACAAAAGCGGAGGATACTACACCTTCAACACCAAAGACTTGGAACAATACCTGAATTATACGATAAACAAAATAAGCAATGAAACAAACCGAAGTTACAATCCCATTGACGAACGAAAGTTTTATCAATGTAATCTCAAATTCGTTTAGTGCATTTCTCGAAAAAGGAACTTCAAGAAGTACTGACAAATTAAAACCATTGCATGGTAAAATAGCCGAAGACATAGCTAATATCATGGGTAAAGAATATAAAGTATTTTCACAAGGCTATGGTGATGACAAAGAGAAAGAAATCAATGGAAGGTATTACGATAAAAAGGTCGATATAACAATTTCATACAAGAATAAAATTGTTGCAGGTGTAGGTGTGAAATTTGTTCAACAGAATTACGCACAGAACTCTAACAATTATTTTGAGAACATGCTTGGAGAAACCGCCAACATAAGAACCAACCAAATTCCATACTTTCAAATATTCATCATATCAGACACTTTACCACACTACAACAACAAAGGGAAGATAACTAAGTACGAACAATTCACCCCGCACAATGCAGAAAAATACGTATCTCTCTCAAATGACAATACGGATACTTATTTCCATACACCGAACAAAACACTTATGTACGTAATTCACCTACCCTTACCTACATTACAGGAAAACCGACCGAAAAATCGTGATGAATATATCAGATATTACAGCGAAAATGATTTCAACATAGAACTTTCCAATGATAATTTTTTATTCGGAAGTACTGTAATACTGAACGATTACGAGACATTTCGAGAAAAATTATACCATACTATCAAATCCCTCTAATTCTACCCCTTACATCACAATTAAACAAAAAATACGCTTTATCAAATTACCATAAGCAAATAGCTTTATAAGCCGAGAAAAGTCATATTACAGCAAAGCAGTATATTTAAACGCCGTTTGAGTTTTCTCAAACGGCGTTTGGAAAAATTCTTTCGGCGTTTTAATGCTGAATTTCCTTTTATGCCAAAGCTTTTCTTATTTTCAATAATGTGGAAAGCAGTTTTTCTACCTCGGATAGCGGAAGCATGTTGGCTCCGTCGCTTTTTGCTTTTTGGGGGTCGGGGTGGGTTTCCATGAATATGCCGTCGGCACCGACTGCAATGGCTGCTTTTGCGATGGAAGCAATCATTTCCGGCATTCCTCCGCTGATTCCGCTGCTTTGGTTGGGTTGTTGCAAGGAGTGTGTGATGTCCATGACAACAGGAGTGCCGAATGATTTCATTATGGGAATGGAACGGAAATCCACAATCAAGTCATGATAGCCGAACATGGTGCCTCTGTCTGTCAGAATAATCTTTTCATTTCCCGAATCTGCCACCTTATCCATTGCAAAACGCATAGCCTCCGGCGAAAGGAACTGTCCTTTTTTTATGTTTACCACTTTACCTGTTTTGGCAGCTGCAAGCAATATGTCGGTTTGGCGGCATAGGAAAGCGGGTATTTGGATTATATCGACAAAACAGGCAGCTCTTTCCGCTTCTTCGGCTGAATGAATGTCCGTAACTACCGGAACATTATATTTTTCCCTTATTTGCCCCAATATTTTCAAAGCTTTTTCGTCTCCTATGCCTGTAAAGGAATCCAAACGTGAGCGATTGGCTTTTCGATAGGAGGCTTTGAATATGAATTCCAAGCCTAAGACTTTGGTGATGTCGAGTAATCTTTCCGCTATTTCAAAAGGCATGATTTCATTCTCGATTACGCAAGGTCCCGCCATGAGGAAAAAACTGTCTGTACGGTCTTTTAATTTTTCGTATAAACTCATCTTGTTATCGGATTGCATTTTATTCTGCAAAGATAGCATTTATATCGCATAAAATAGCTACCTTTGGCAACTGAAACGACATTCGTTTCAACACTTGCTGCAGACGGAAACACATATATGGAGGAAAAGAAAATAAAACGTACACAGAGGCTCAATAAGAAAGCTCATCAGATAAATCTTTCGCAAAGAGATGAATTGCTGCTTATGCGATACTGTGCTGCAAACAAGATAAGCCCGACCCTTGCTCTCAAAAAAATAATTCATTCCTATCTTTCGGAAGCCTTGGCACCTCTGCCGGAAGAAGCAGCCAACCAATTGGATTTGTTTTCACCCAAGCAGATGAATATTTTCGACCACAACGCTTGAGCCTTAGAAGTTTATCGGGATACTGAATCCCATTCTCTCTTTATATTGCAGTGTTGAATTGAAGTCCTTGTCCATTATGGCTTGAAAACTTACGAATGCTGTCAGATACTTGTTTATCTTCATATTCATAAATATCTCTGTGCTTATATCTGTATCAAGAAGCGAGGATTTATTGTAGTCATAGTAGAAATCCAATTTGACAATCAGGTTCACATTTCTGAAGACATCTTTCTGAAAAAGGAACTTCGCATAAGAGCCGAGGGAGAACAGCGCCCTTTGATCTTCCTCGTCGAAACCGAAAATCTTGTTTCCGACCAATCTGTTATCCTCCACAATGGTCGTTTTCCCCGTTAAAGCGGACAAAAGCAAGGAAAAACTTTGTCTTTTATACTCAAGTCCGAGCGAAGAGGTGATAACAATGGGAGAGAGGGGAGCTGAAATCAATTTATCGTCCTTAAAACCCTCATCGAATTGACTTTTCAGGTTCATCAAACCACTATAATTCCAATTACCATACATCTTATAAGAGTATACGGAGTTAATCTCTATCTTATCGTCGCTTTTCTGAAACTTATTCTCCTTATCCGAAAAGCCGTTGCCCGTTTTGTCTTGCCAAATCATGCCGTATGCCAACTCCACGCCCGTATCCCATTGCACTTTCTTCCTCTTGTAGTTGAAAAAGCCCTTGTAGAAATTGGAAAAGGCAAAAGAACTGAAACCACCCGCCGACCAATTACTCAAAGAAGTCTGTTCCGCACTCGAAATAATGCTGTTCTTAACCGACCAAAGTCGTAAGCTATCCGCCTCATCGGCATTTGCCCCAAGAGAAAGCCCGAAAGCGAAGAAAACAAACACCAATAAAACCTTTCCGCAGTTTTTCATATCAAACCTTCTTTAATCTGTACAAAATATATATTTCACCGCTTATACTCATAAGCGTAAGGATTATAAGCAGAGTGGAGAAGGAAAAGCCCATGCCGCTTTTTGCGAATTGACTTTCCACAAGCCCGTTTGCAGTGAACACTCTTGCATTATTCATACCCTTTTCTTTCAAAATCTTCTTCATTTCCCCCTCTTCCAAAAACACAAGCCTGCTTTCCGTACGCGGATAGTTCAAGGAGAAGCCGCCGATAAGACTGTCTTGCAGGCGTATGTCGTAATTGCCTGCCTTCTTTGTTGCGTCCTTTATGGCAAGCCCTGTAAGTCTGTTCCTTTTCAACATCTGAGGAATAAAGGAAGAGCTGTCTTCTTTGCTCATAACCTTTACTATCTCATCATTATCCAAAGCCGTATAGGAAGAAAGGTCGATGAAAGGCTCGCTTCCCAAATTGTAATAAGCCGGAGGCGTTTTCCGACTTATCGCACACATATTCCAAACAAGCGGAACAAAGAGCGATTGATTGACAATATTGCACCATTGCTCATCAAGAGCCGTGGCAAACAAATAAATATCGCCTTTTCCCTGCGGGGAAACAATCAGGAAGTCCTCATCATTTGCAAATTTCATTATGGTTTGAGCTACGCAGCCCGCTCCCTTTCCGAAAGAGTAGTATTTGCTTACCTCGGGCATTTCCATATTATCCGTAACCGAAGTAAAAACCCCCTCGAACAACTTATTCTCCGTATCAATGGAGGCAACCCTTGCTTCCTTTCTCACCAAAGCCTCATACTTCGGCAGATGAGCCTCCGGCAAAGCTCTCGAATAAGACTCCAAATCCATATCCTCTGCCGGAATAATGGCAATAGACCCGCCTTCGGAGACAAATTCCGACAATTCCGAGGACAATCCGGAAGATATTTCCTTCAAACCGTTTAGAATAATCATGCTTTGGTAGGCAAAACGACTGAAATCAACATTCTCCGCTCTCATATTGGTCAAAGCAATGTCCGTATCGCTACCAAGAAGCCTGTCAAGATATTTGTTTTCTCCCGCAGCATTTATTACCAATACCC
>URCX01000039.1 GCA_900546465.1 uncultured Bacteroidota bacterium
AGGCTCTCTTTTTTGTTCTTAGAAGAATAGTAGTTATAGAAAAGATAGAAAGACTAGAAAAGATAGAAAGACTAGAATAATCTAGAAATTCTAGAAGCACTAGAACTACTAGAAAAACTAAAAGAGCTGGATGAAAAAAAGAGGTTGCTTATCGGCAACCTCTTTTTTAATAGATCTGATTAAGGAGCGATTTGTTCCAAAATCGGATTTTATTTTGTGTTGAATGCTCGTCCTTTTTATCTGAGGAGCATTATAGAACCTGTTTTGTCATATATCTTTGAGTTTCCTGCTCTTCTGTATTGCAGCCTGTAAATGTACGTTCCTTGCGGACAGTCTTTGTCTTTATAGGTTCCGTCCCAGCCAAGGAGGTCTGCAAGATTGGGAATAACACCGCAGGTAAGGTATTTCTCATGTGCTTGGAAAAGTTTTGTGCCTTGTCTGTTGAATATCTCAAAATGTACATCTTCCAAGTTATTAAGTGAGGTGAAGAAAATCTTGTCGTTAACTCCGTCTCCATTAGGAGAGAAAGCGTTTGGCATCCAAACTGCGAATAATTCGACTGGTACTTTCATCGAAGTTGTATCGGAACAACCTATTTTATTGAAGCTTATCAACTGAATACCTACGGAATCCACGCTTAAATCATTGAATGAATACGTAACGGAACGAGCTTCGGAACTTCCTCCGTCGGAGAAAGTCCAAGATGAAGTGGAGGCATTGGGCGATACATCGGAAACGGATAACACAGGATTGTCCACATCGACGTAGGCAGGGGTAACCGATATGGTTGCTTCAGGGTATTGATACACCGTAACGGTAACTTGTTTATCCGTATGGCAACCCGTCTCGCCGTAACCGCTCATCGTGTAGGTCGTCGTTTGTTGAGGCATTGCGGCAAGCGGCGTTGTAACCCTCTCCGGAGACAGACTCTCATCCGGCGGATTGGCTGTCCAACTGTATTCCACTGCCCCTTCGCCTATCAAATCCACGCTTTCACCGGGGCATATCTCCTTTTTGGAAACAGATGCCTGCGGGTTGATGACGGATATTTCTATACTTTCGTATGCCATGCAGCCTACGGAAGTTCTGGCAATAAGATATACCACCGTATCTTGTGTAGGTGCAAAGTCCAAAACCGCACTCGGAGAAGGATTTCTCATGACAGGCGGATTGGAAGGACGAGTGAACGTCCATTCAAAGGCTTCCGCATTTCCTGTTGCATCGGAGGCTGTTATCACGGCTCTATCTCCCATGCATAGTTTGGTCGCTCCCTCTAAGGTAACATCCGGAAAGGCTTCTACTTGGATTTCTATGCTATCTATTCTGTAATATCCTGTTCCTCCATTTGTAACTTTGACAATGTATGTCGTGTTTTCCACTATTTGTTCCTCGAAAGCGGTTCCCCTGTTTATAGGTTCATCGGCTTCAATATCTTGATCTGAGTGCCACCATTCGTAAATAAGTTCTTCACCTTCGTCTTCAGGAGAAGAGGCGGTTATGGAGGCGATCTCTCCAACGCATATTTTTTGTTCTGCGGTCAAAACCAAGGAAGGTACTTTCGGAATAACGACTTGCTTGTTTTCTGCTTTTTCGCAATAAACAAGTTCATCAGCTTCCGGATCTTCTGAACTTTTTACGGTACGAGTATAGGTGTATTCGCCGTCATTCGCATAAGTATGTACCAATTTGGAGAGGGAGCCATTGGCATCATATTCAAATTCTGTAGAGGGGTTGTCTGTTTCATTTATGACTACCCACTTATTGTTCTCGGATTTTATCTGTATCGGAGTAGTGCCGTCTCCAAAGTCATATTGTTGCCAATAGAGAGGTGCTCCAGAATGTTGTACATCGTTTACAGAGAATATAGTTCGTCCCGCAGGGTCTGCCGCCGTTGGTTCTATAACTTGCAAATTGAATATCGGACGAATATCGTTTATTTGTGTTGTTATATATGCTGCACATTGAGGTCTTGGGGTCCCCCATGTAGGGTACATGGCAGCAGCTTTAATCCTACACGCATAATATTTAACAGATTCATTACCCATCATTGTATTGGTTACAACGAGTTCTTCTTCTGTTGATAAGGTTGTAGCAGTAGCATCGGCATTTGCCAATTCGTCTTGTGATAAAAAAGTATTTGGAATTTCAAACCATTTGTATTCTTCAAATCCGGCAGGAGCGTAAGCAACGGTTACTGTATCTCCATTACCTGCACAACCCGGCACATCTATCTTTGCCGGTTCGGTTTTTGCAGCAATGTACCCGTAGCCACCATGGGCAGAATAACAACAATCACTTAGCCTTACTCTTAGAGTTACTCTGTCTCCTTCGTATTTTTTCAGATTTATTTTTACTTGTTGCCAATCGCAATAAACCCAACCACTCATTCCTCGGTGCCAACCTGTTGGTAATGTTCCATAAGAAGGAAGATCTCCGGATTGTTCAAAAAAAGCACAAGGGTCAACAAGGTTATTGGTTATTTGTTGAGTATTTGGGTCATGTGCCATAACATCTATTTGAAAAGTAGGGTTGACATAGTGTTCACCTTGATGTGGAGTTTCCAAGACCATGGCATAATAGATTGTTAATAGAGAAGTCATGGGAGAAACAATAAAAGTGTATTGCAACTGTGAACAACTTGCTCCTCCATAATGGTTATTTATTTGGGAAGAATACTGACATCCGAATTGAGCAGGAACTTTTTTTAAGATATTATTTGAATAATTGTCTGTTGCTGTCGGGTCGGAAAATATCTGGAAGAATTTGCCACCCTGATCTTGGGGAACTGTCGGGTCGGAGTGAGTTTGCTGCCAGTTCCAATTAGGGGTAGAGGAAGTACTGCTGCTATAATTGCCCGTCTTTGCAGTCCAACCTGCATAGCCATGCGAAAAATCCAAACCATCGCCTTGGAGTGGGTCAAAACTGCCTTGAGAATAAAGTCTGAAAGAAAGCAGATTCAAAAGAAGAACTGCCAATAGTAAGATAGAATTGCGTTGTTTTTTTGTATTCATTGCTATTCGTTTTTTATCGTTTAAGTTGACACTGTGTTCGAGTGTTTTGTTTCCTATTTTAATTTGATTTGAGTTATTCCTTCCCCGCCTGCTTCAAGTCTTGCTGCCTTGAAACTCTCCACTTCGGGACATTCTTTCAAGTAATCCCTCAATACTGTTTTCAATATACCGTCGCCTTTGCCATGCAGTACAGATATTTCCGTCTCTCCCAAAAGTCTTGCATTGTCTATTTGTTTTGACAAGTGTTTCAAGGCTTCATCTGCTCTGTAACCCCTTAAATCTATTTGATGAACGAATTCGGCTCTCAAACGGTTTATGTCATTCATTATGCTGTATCGACTTGTTGAGTTTACGATAGAATTTTGTTTTTGTTGCTTCAAATAGATGTCTTTCCGCACTTTCCGCACTTGCGAAAGGGATAAAGAAAGGTTCATATTGCCTGAAAGAACATCTATTTTGTTCTTTGTCTTTCGTACTTTCTGCACTTTGGCATAGCTGTTATAATCGTTTATAAGAACAATGTCCCCTACCGAGATGTCGCTATTGTCGAAAGGTATATGGTTTTTGGTCTCTTTCTCTTGCGAAGCTGCGTTTCTGATTTCAGTCTCCAAATGTTCCATCTCGCTTCGGGCTTTCTCCGTCGTTTCTTTTATCTTCGCCCGTATTTTGTTCGTTGCCTGTTTTTCTGCATTGACGGAACGTATTTCCCTTATCGTCTCTTCTATTTGGCGATTGGCATCTTTAAGAATTTCTTTTGCTTGTTTCTTCGCCTCGTAGATTATTTCTTTCTCTCTTCCTTGAAGTTCGAGGTTTTTGTTCTTGTATTGCTCCACAAGGGAATCAAGCAACTCATCGGCAAGTTGCAATTCTTTTTCTTTGGCTTTGAGTTGCATTTTCTCGACAGCCAGAGTTTGCAGGCTTTGTTCGAAATCCACGAAATCGTTGCCGACCTTCTTCCTTGCTGCTTCAATGATTTGATATGGCAAACCTATTGTATCGGCTATTTCAAAGGCAAAACTGCTACCGGGATTACCGATGGACAGACGATAAAACGGTTTTAATGCTTTCGTATCAAAGAGCATGGCTGCATTATTCATGCTTTTGTATTTGTCGGCAAGGAGTTTGAGATTGGAATAATGCGTTGTTATTATTCCGAAAGCTCTTTTTGAATTTAAGTATTCCAATACTGCTTCGGCTATTGCTCCTCCAGCATTAGGGTCTGTACCGCTTCCGAATTCATCGATAAGGAATAGTGAACGTTCTCCGGCTTTCTCGCAAAGTCTTTTCATTGCAAGAAGATGTGAACTATATGTGCTTAAATCGTTTTCTATGCTTTGTTCATCACCTATGTCGATGAAAATATCCTCAAACAAACCACATTCACTTGTTTGTTTCATTGGTACTAATAAACCGCATTGCAACATATACTGTAATAGTCCTACCGTTTTCAGACATATCGATTTGCCGCCTGCATTCGGTCCTGAGATTATCAGGATATGTTTTTGTTTGTTCAGTTCTATTCTTAGAGGAATGATGTTTCTGCTATTCTTTTTCAGAGTTTCTTCCAATAGCGGATGTCGAGCTTCAAACCAAGATATAAGAGGGTAATTGTTCATGACAGGTTTGCCGGCTCTTATTTTGTAAGCATATTTTGCTTTCGCCCTTATGAAATCCACTCTTGCCAGAAATTCGTATGCGGAAAGTAGTGATGGAATAAATGCTTGCAAAAAGTCGGTGAAGTTTTGCAAAATGACGATTATTTCACGTTTTTCCTCAAATTCGAGTTTCTTTATCTCGTTATTCAGTTCTACGACTTCGCTTGGCTCTATGTAAAGAGTTTGTCCGCTTGATGATTCGTCTATAACGAAACCGCTTAACCGTCGTTTGTTTGAAGCGATAACAGGGATAACTCCTTTCCCCTCTTTTATGCAGAGTTCCGAATCAGCAGATGTCCAACCTTCCTGCTTGGATAGATTTAGCAACTTTCTAAGCCTTTTGCCGACTTCAAATTCCATGTTTCTTTTCTTTGTTCGTATGACAAACAAAGAGTCGGAAGCATTGTCGAGCAACTCACCATCTGAAGAAAGTAAGGTCTTGCAACGTGCTGTTATTTGTTTCTCTATATTGATGCCTTCACATAGTTTATGCAGTAAAGGGTAGGAGGTTACGGAACTTTCTTCTGTGAAAAAATCCAAGCAATCTTCTATTGTTTTCAGACTTTTCCATAATTGGAACATGGCATTGACAGAAATGAAAGTACCTTTAATTTGCAAGCGTTTCAATTCTTCTTCCATGTCGAAGTAATCTTCGCTTGGGAAAGCCTTGTTTGAAAGCAATATGGAAAGGAATTCATCTGTCAAAGACAATTCTTTGTTCACCTCGCTAAGCGAAGACATAAACCGAATATCATCAACAAGCCTTGCTCCCGCAGGAGAAAGACAGAAGTCTTTTACGCCTTGCAAAATTTGCTCAAAGCCTAATTTACGTTCCAAGAAATTATTTCTTCTCACCTTTGAAACCGAAAGAGATTTTCTTGTTCAATGAATAGGATTAAACAGCACGAATTATGAAGTAGGTCTTCTTTCCTTTTTGTATCAATATATATTGATTGTTCAGTAGGCAATCGGCAGAGCTTACGAAACTCTCGTTCACTTTCTCTTTGTTTATGCTTATGGCGTTTTCTTTCAAACTGCGTCTTGCTTCACCTTTTGAAGATAGAATTTGAGCCTTATCTGTCAAAAGTTCGACTATATTCACTCCTGCTTCGATTTCGTTGCGGTTTACTTCAAAAGTTGGCACACCCTCAAAAACAGACAAGAATGTCGCAACGTCCAAATGTTCAAGATTTTCCTTTGTGCCTTTTCCAAACAAAATTTCAGAAGCGCTTATTGCGGCTTCCAAGGCTTTCTCTCCGTGAACCCTTGTTGTGATGTCTTTCGCAAGAGTTTTTTGAAGCAAACGAAGATGCGGTTGTTTGTCATGTTCGGCCTCCAAAGCTTCGATTTCTTCTTTACCCATAAATGTAAAAATCCTGATGAAGCGTTTTGCATCCTCATCGGAGGTATTCAACCAGAACTGATAGAAAGCGTATGGAGATGTTTTCTCAGCATCCAACCACACATTGCCTTTTTCCGTCTTTCCGAACTTCTTTCCATCGGCTTTCGTTATCAAAGGACAAGTCAAAGCAAAGGCTTCGCCGGACGTCGTCTTCCTTATCAACTCCGTTCCGCTCGTTATATTTCCCCATTGGTCGCTACCGCCCATTTGCAATCGGCAACCGTAATTCTCATATAAGTATTTGTAATCGTAAGCCTGCAACAGTTGGTAAGAAAACTCCGTGAACGACAACCCGCTCTCTATTCTTTTCTTCACGCTGTCCTTGCTCATCATGTAGTTAACCGTTATATGCTTGCCAATCTCTCTGATGAAATCAAGGAAAGTCCAATTTGCATTCCAGTCGTAGTTGTTCAACATCAAAGCTCCGTTTTCGCAACTTTCGTCAAAGTTCATGAACTTGGATAATTGAGCTTTTATGCATTCTTGATTGTGCTTTATTTGTTCCAAACTCAACAACTTTCTTTCCTCACTCTTGAAAGAAGGGTCTCCAATCATACCCGTTGCTCCTCCGACTACAACAATCGGACGATGTCCGCACCTTTGAAAATGCGTTAACATCATTACACCTACCAAATGTCCTATATGTAAACTGTCAGCCGTTGGGTCGATACCGAGGTATCCCACAGTCATGCCTTCATTTAACTTTTCCTCTGTACCCGGCATGATATCATGAATCATTCTCCGCCAACGCAATTCTTCTACGAAATTTCTCATATTCTGTTTCTCTGATATTTCAAAAACAAATTCTACTTCAATAATTTGTAATTCTTATATTCGCCTATCCTCCAACCGGTATGCTTCTCTATACAATTAAGCAGTTTCGCTTTTAAACCGAAATTATTTTTTGTCGGGTCAAAATCAAAACGCCAGTTAATGCTTTCTATCCTTCTTTGCATGACTTTTGGATGCGAAGCTTTGAAAACCTCCAAGGCATCAATGGAAGAATAATCAAATTCATCACTCTTTGCCACATTCTTTTCCATCCATTGATCATCATGCCAAAGTTTATTGAAATTCTTCTGCTTTTCCTGTTGCTTAAAAGGAGATTTGACCCAACCGTAATGATAAACCCAAGCATCGATTTGCTTTACTTTCAACTTTCTACCATCAATACGGAAACCCTGAGCGTCTCTGTAAGAACGAATATTCTTGTTTGTACGAATTACTCTTATTTCTTTTCTGTACCAACGTCTCGATGCTCCGATGTAATCGTATGAACCGTAGAAATGTGTGTAGTTGAATAAAAGACCTTCGACCTCTTTGTTGTCTTTATAGTCAAGCATGGCTTGTTTTATTACGGGAAGATATTTCTCATGCACCACTTCATCGCCTTGGATATAAAAAGCCCAGTCCGATGAATCGCCAATAGCGTCAAAGGCTTTATTGGTTTCTTCTGCCAAAACTCTACCGCCTTCACGAAGACTTTCGTCCCAAACTGTATCTATAATTCTTATTTTATCAGAACCGATACTTTCAATCAACTCTCTTGTTCCATCATTGCAATCTCCGACTGCAATGACAAACTCATCGCAAATCGGAAGAATGGAAGTGATGGACTCCACTATGGGATAATCATATTTGATGGCATTCTTTACGAATGAAAAACCTGTTACTTTCATATTGCCTTGCAAAGGTACGATATTTTCCACTCTTTCATTCTTTGTTTCCGTGCTATGTATGCTTTTTTCCTACCTTTGCACTAAAAAACGGAAATATGCGTAGCAAATTATGCTTTGTGCTTGCCTTGTTCGCAGCCATTATAAGTTTTGTTTGGCGAAAGGTTTCTTTGCAAATCTTGTTGGGAATGCCGAGAAGCGAAGATATTGGAACTGATAAATTTGCACCCAAGCGTATAATGATATTATTTGCTGTCAGATTGTTTCAATATGGTGGTATGGTCGGCTTTTATGACAGTCATAAAACAAGTATTTTTTCATACACACAGCAATCGACCTATTATTCCAATCGATAAATCACTTACAATATGTCCGATATAAAGAAGTTGGTGGGGCAAACCGCTGTTTATGGTATTCCGACCATTATAGGAAGGTTCTTAAATTACCTTTTGGTACCTGTTTATACTTATGCTCTTGCCCCGGAAAGCTATGGTATAGTATCCGAGTTGTATGCCTATGTCTCTTTTCTTATGATACTGTTGACGTATGGAATGGAAACCGCTTTTTTCAGGTTTTCGCAAGAGAAAAACAGCGAAAACAAGGTCTATAATACCGCAATGCTGTCGCTTTTCTGCACAACAGGTATTTTCCTTGTCGTAACGCTGTTTAATCTTGACGGTATAAGCAGTCTGATGAGTTATTCCTCGCACAAGAATTATATAGTATATTTTTTAATCATCGTTTCCCTTGATGCTTTGCGGGCTATTCCGTATGCAAAATTGCGACAAGAAAATAAGGCTGCTCGTTTTGCATTCATCAAAAGTATGGATATATTCTCCAATATAGGTTTCAACTTGCTGTTTTTCTTTGTTATAAAGCCCAAAGACCTTGTGATGTGTATCTTCCTGAGTAATATGTTTGCTTCTGCCATCTCTGCATTGTTGCTTCTTCCACAATATTTTCAATTTCGCTTTGACTTTGATTTCAAACTTCTGAAACGCATGTTGCTTTATGGCTTGCCTGTGATGATAGGAGGCTTTGCCGGAATGGTGAACGAAACCTTTGACCGCATCGCTTTGAGGCATCTCTCTTCTTGTCCGCAAGAAACAGCGGATTGTAATAATTGGATAATGGGACAAATAGGAATATACGGTGCATGCTACAAATTATCAATTATCATGAGCCTTTTCATTCAGGCATTCAAATTTGCAGCCGAACCGTTCTTCTTTTCAAAAATGAACCGAAGCGATGCGAAACAGACTTACGCAACAGTTCTCAACGTATATACGCTTTTTCTTTTGACTGTCTTTCTCGGAGTTGTCGCTTATATGGATATATTGCAATACTTTGTCGGCAAACAATATCGTATAGGTTTGAATATAGTTCCCATATTGTTGATGGCCAACCTTTGCTTGGGAGTGTATTACAATCTCTCTATTTGGTATAAAGTGAGCGACAAAACTATTTATGGTGCATATATATCCATTATCGGAGCAGTTATAACCTTGGTTATGAATTGTCTTTTGGTTCCGAAATTTGGCTATATCGGTGCTGCATGGACAACGCTCCTATGTTATGTAAGCATAATGTTGCTTTGTTACTTCATAGGGCAGAAGTATTATCCGGTGAATTATCCTATTAAACGCCTTATGTTATATACATTTTTCGCCCTTTTGCTTTTCGGACTTATGCAACTGATAGGTGCAAACATCGGTATTACGATGAGGCTTATTGCAAATACTCTGCTTCTTTTGATATTTATTATCACAGCCTACCGTTTCGATATTCGCAAACTGCTGAAATCATAAACAACTCCCATAATGGCAAAACTCTTGTTGATTAAAGGTTTGTGAAATAAGGTTTTGATGATATTCAAATGTAGGTTTACTTGTTCGGAATTTACTTTTCGTCAATCTTTTGTAACTTTGCAGGCAGACACAAAAAGCACGAGAAAATGGCAGGCAAGAAAGATTCCGACACTCCTTTGATGAAGCAGTACAATTCCCTGAAGGCTCAATATCCTGATACCATATTATTATTTCGTGTCGGGGATTTCTATGAAACTTTCGGGCAGGACGCTGTAGAAACTTCCAAATTGCTCGGTATAGTTTTGACGAAAAGGGGCGGAGGTGATGAGAATGAGTTGGCAGGTTTTCCTTATCATGCGATTGATACTTACCTTCCCAAGTTTCTGAGGGCAGGTAAAAGAGTTGCTGTTTGCGAACAGTTGGAAGATCCTAAGTCTGTGAAAGGTCTTGTCAAGCGTGGCGTTACGGAGGTGGTAACTCCGTCTATGAGCTATAACGACAAAACGAATGATGGTTCGATAAATAACTATCTTTGCGGCATACATTACGGCAAGTTCCTTACAGGTATTGCATTTGTGGACATCTCTACGGGTGATTTCTTTATAAGTAGTGGTGAAAGAAACGAAATGGATAAGCTTTTGCAGTCTTTTTCGCCCAAAGAAGTGGTTTTGCAGAAGAAATATCTGAGAGAATTTCAGCAGAACCATCAATCTGATATTTATATCAAGACATACGAGGATTGGGTATTCAACAGGGATTATGCAAATGATATTTTGACAGAACATTTCGGCACCAAGTCTTTGAAAGGTTTTGGTATAGAGGATTGTGATGAGGCTGTTATTGCAGCCTCTGCGGCATTGACTTATATGAAAGAGACAATGCATACTCAGATAAGCCATATTAGCAGAATAAAACAGATAAACACAGGCAGCTATCTTTGGTTGGACAGGTTCACTATAAGGAATTTGGAACTTGTTTCCTCAATGAATGACAAGGCCAAAACGCTTTTGAGTGTACTAAATCGCACACAAAGTAATATGGGATACAGAATGTTGCAGAGGTGGATAGTATTGCCGTTGATAGATATATCGAAAATAAAGTCCCGTCAAACAATAGTGCAAGCGTTTATCGGTAACGATGAACTGAAAGAAGATACGAAAAGTTCACTTCGTTTCATCGGTGATTTGGAACGCATAGTCTCCCGCATGGCTTTCGGCAGGATACAACCCTCAGAACTGTTGAATTTGAAATTCATAATAAGAGAAATACAGAAACTCAAAGAGAGTTTTGCAAACTCCGGAAACGACATTCTGAAAGAAGAAGCAGCAAAAATAAATCCATGCAAGAACTTGGAGGAATACCTTGATAAATATATAGCTGATGATGCACCCAACAATATTGCCAAAGGTGGTGCGATAGCAAGCGGAGTTGATGAGCGGCTTGACCAAATGCGTAAATTGGCTTTTGATTCCAAAGGAATACTCGACCAACTTCAAAACAGAGAATGTGAGAAAACAGGCATTCCTTCGCTGAAAGTGGGCTATAATAATGTATTCGGATATTATTTGGAAGTAACCAATTCTCATAAAGATAAAGTCCCGCAGGAATGGATAAGAAAACAGACGCTTGCAAATGCGGAAAGATATATTACTGATGAATTGAAAGATTTGGAAACACAAATCATATCAGCCCAAGAAAGCATATCTCAGATAGAAAATGCCATTTATGCCGAGGTTTTGAAGGAAACCTTGAAATATGTGGACGCTTTGAAGACAGATGCATATGTTATAGCGAATGCAGACTGTCTTCTATCTTTCGCTTTGGTTGCCGAGGAAAACAATTACACCAAACCCGAACTCACGGAGGATACAAGCATAAATATAAAAGATGGCAGACACCCTGTAATTGAAAAAAGTCTTCCCTCAGGAGAGCAATATGTCGCAAATGATGTCTTCTTGGATAGAGACCGACAGCAGATTTGCATAATCACAGGTCCCAATATGTCTGGTAAAAGTGCATATCTGCGTCAGACTGCACTTATTACACTTATGGCTCAGATAGGTTCTTATGTCCCAGCCAAGTCTGCACAGATCGGAATAGTGGATAAAATCTTTACAAGGGTTGGAGCAAGCGACAATATCTCTTCGGGAGAAAGTACTTTCATGGTTGAGATGAATGAAACAGCCTGTATTTTGAATAATCTTTCGGATAGGAGTCTGGTTCTTTTGGACGAAATAGGCAGAGGTACCTCTACTTATGACGGAGTTTCCATAGCGTGGGCGACAGCCTCGTACTTGCACAATAATCGCCACAGAGCCAAAACGCTTTTTGCAACACACTATCATGAATTGATAGATATGGAAAAGCAGTATGAAAGAATAAAGAACTATCATGTCAGAGTAAAGGAATCCGGCAGGCAGATAATTTTTCTAAGAAAGATAGACAAGGGAGGAAGCGAGCAAAGCTTTGGCTTGCATGTTGCAAAATTGGCAGGAATGCCGAAATCGGTGCTTGATGAGGCTGAGTACATACTTTCTCAATTTGAAAACAAAGAAACAAGCGGTAAAAGCGTAGCGAAAAAGCCGGAAAAACTTCATCAGGACGGCATGCAGTTGAGTTTTATACAGCTTGAAGACCCGATTTTACTTGAAATCAGGGATAGTATTTTGTCAACTGATTTAGAGAACCTTACTCCTATCGAATCCTTGAATAAACTCTATGCAATCAAAAAAAAGTTGGAAAAACTTTGATTTTGTTTTGTGGAGTCAAGAAAAAGATATATCTTTGCAATCGCAAATCAGGCGGAAATAGCTCAGTTGGTAGAGCACAACCTTGCCAAGGTTGGGGTCGCGAGTTCGAGTCTCGTTTTCCGCTCCACCAAGAAAAAATCCGATTAAGTCGGATTTTTTTTTAGACGTTCGCAAGCTCTGGTGGTGGAATTGGTAGACACGCAGGACTTAAAATCCTGTGAACATTGCGTTCGTACGGGTTCAAGTCCCGTCCGGAGTACGAAAGGAGGTATTGTCAGATACTTCCTTTTTGCTTTTTATGCCGATATTTTTGTAGAATTATAATTTGTGAAGACCTTGTTGCTGATGTAGCTCTATAAGTCGAGAAAAAAGCCTTACCTTTGCCAATTATTATAAGATGAAAATACAGAAGATGTGATGAGGTTGGTTATTCTTACCCAATATTTCCCTCCCGAAGTGGGGGCTCCGCAAAACAGATTGTACGAACTTGCTGTAAGATTGCAACGCAAGGGAGTTAAGGTGAGTGTGCTTACTGCCATGCCGAATTATCCTCAAATGAAAGTATATCCGGAGTATAAGGGAAAACATTATGTGAGGGAAACAATGGAGGAAATGGAAGTTCTTCGTTGTTGGATTTATGCCTCCAAATCGAAATCGGTCGTAAAGCGTTTGGCTAATTATTTTTCTTTTGTGTTTTCATCGCTTTTCCATGGTTTGATTCATTTGAAGAAACAAGATATTCTTTTGGTTGAGAGTCCGCCTTTGTTCCTCGGAATGACGGCATATTTGTTGTCTGTTGCAAAAGGAGCAAAGATGGTTTTCAATGTGTCTGATTTGTGGCCTGAGAGTGCAGAAAAGTTGGGCATAATAAGCAATAAATTTCTGCTTGGTGGGGCAAAGGTTTTGGAAGAGTTTTGTTATAAGAGGGCAAAACTTGTCAGTGGACAGACGCAGGGGATTGTGAACAATATATCAAAGAGATTTCCCAAGAAAGATGTCTATTGGTTGAAGAATGGTGTGGATATAAATCTCTACAATACCGAAAA
>URCX01000040.1 GCA_900546465.1 uncultured Bacteroidota bacterium
CCAGAAGCAAAGCTCCGCGTGGTGACCGATGCCAAGACGGACAATCTCTTCCATCGCAATATGAATGCGGAGGAATTGCATAAGATACGCCTGATGATGGCATTGATGATATTCAATCTCTGCTTCACCTTTGTGATGAATGTGTATCGTTCAATCATTGTGGCGTATGAGCGTTTTGTATTTCAAAAAACTGTCAACCTGATAAGGATTGTGCTTAATCCTTTGGTGATGGTGGTCTTTCTTCTTTATGGTTACAAGGCTGTTACCATGGTTGTGTTGCAGACCATCTTCAATGTGCTGACACTTTGTGCCGATTACTATTATTGCAAACGCAAACTGCATATACGATTTGTCTTTGCCAAGTTCGATTTCTCCTTTTTGAAAGAGGTTTGTCTCTATTCGTTTTGGATATTCCTCAATGCGATAATGGATAAGATATATTGGAGTCTCGGACAAGGCGTTTTGGGAGTTTATTGCGGGGCGAAAATAGTTGCGGTCTACGGAATAGCCATTCAGTTGCAACAAATGTATATGTCTTTCTCTACTGCAATTTCGGGGGTATTGCTTCCTAAAATCACATCCATGCTTGCAGTTGGCGGACAGGACAAGGCTGTAAGCGATTTGTTCATCAGAACGGGACGTTTGCAGTTTTTGGTGATGAGCTTCGTACTTGCAGGCTTCACCCTCTTCGGCAGGCAGTTCATAAACCTTTGGGTGGGCAACAGTTATGACGAGGCATATTACATTTGTCTCCTTTTCTTCTTTCCACTGCTCGTTCCGCTTATTCAAAACGTCGGAATAACCATATTGCAGGCAAGAAACCAAATGCGTTTCCGTTGTGTAAGCTACGTCATCATAGCTATCGTATCCTTTCTTTGTTCTCTGCCTTTATCGCAACGCTACGGAGCATTGGGTTGTGCAACAGCCACGGCGGCAGCTCTGCTTTTGGGACAGGGTTTTGTGATGAATGTATATTACCAAAAACGCATTCACTTGGATATTGCAGGCTTTTGGAAAGAAATAACGAAGATGTCCATTGCACCTATTGCCCTAAGCATAGCAGCTTACTTCATAATACAACAATGCGTCATTGACAGCTATTTCCGTTTGCTGATTGCGATAATGCTTTTCAGTCTTATCTATATCCCTGTCTTTTGGTTTGCTTCCATGAACCGCTACGAGAAAGATTTATTCGGAGGAATGCTTCCTAAAATATTCAAACACAGAAGAAATGTCGGTAATAAATAAAGTATCGGAAGCAAGGTGCTGTGGTTGCAGTGCCTGCTTTGCCATTTGTCCCAAGCATTGCATCTCGATGAAAGAAAGCAAGGAGGGATTTCTCCACCCCGTGGCAGAAGCGGAAAGCTGCAACAACTGCGGATTATGCGAAAAGGTATGCCCTGTTCTTGCAAAACATTCGCCGCAAAGCCCTCCGGAAACAGTCTTTGCCGCAAAGCTGAGAGACGAAGTCCGTAGAAAACAATCCTCTTCGGGAGGCGTATTCAGCCTTTTGGCAGAGAGCATCTTGGAGGAGGGAGGCGTGGTATGTGCAGCCCGCTTTGCTTCACCCCTGCACTTGGCACATGATTTCTGTACCGACAAGGCTGACCTGCCTGCCTTTCTCGGCTCCAAATATGTTCAATCCGATATGGGCGATTGCTTCCATAAGATAAAGAAATACCTGTCCGAAGGCAGAAAACTGCTCTTTGCAGGGACAGGCTGCCAAATCATGGGACTGAAAGCCTTTCTCGGCAAAAAATACGAGGGATTGATAACAATGGAAGTAATATGCCACGGAGTGCCTTCGCCTGCCCTTTGGCGGAAATACCTGAGAGAGATATGCGAACGGCAAGGCATTGCAGCAGAGGAGCTAAGCAGCGTAGAGTTTCGTAATAAAGATTATTCATGGCACAGATACTGCATGAAGATAAAAGCAAACAACGAAACAATGTACCGCAAAAATCTCTACGATGACCCTTATCTGAAAGCCTTTCTTGCAAATCTGACACTTAGAAACTCATGCCACAACTGCCCTGCCAAAGGCTTTGTCTCACAAAGCGACATCACAGTCGGCGACTACTGGGGCGTTGACAAGCATCACCCACAAACGGACGATGACAAAGGAGTGAGTTGCCTCTTGATAAGAAACACCTCATTGCTATCCTTCTTCGACGAAAGAAAAATTGAACTAACGCCAAGCAAATACGAATACATCTCAGCCTCCAACCCTGCCATGGAACACTCCGCCCTGCCTCACCCAAAGAAAGCCAAATATCTGCACGACCTTCAAAGCACAGCATTCATAAAATGCACCAAAGCATACACCAAAACCCCGCTTCCCCAAACCCTCAAACGAAAACTGCGTCCATTTCTAAGCAAACTCAAACATCTTATCCTCACCCCGATAAAAGCAACCAAACAAAACAACAATTAAAACGAAGTATTCGTAACACTGAAAAACAACTGTTTCTACTCGGAATTCCTGTATTGAATAGTGAAATCAGTCGTTATTGCTTAATAAACGAGCAGGTTTTGGATTGTGCAAAGCAGGCTTATGAATTGGATTCAGGATTCTTGTTTTGCAGGGAGGCGAAGATGTGGCGTATTCCGATAAGGACATCTGCTATATGCTTGGAAGACTGCATCAAAGACTGCAACGCCTGATGCAGACCTCCGTTTTCTACAACAAATCCGCCCGGATATGATTGGGATAAGACCTTTTATTTCTCATCATCAAACACCTTTTGCCCAAGAACAGCAGGGGCGGTTGCATTAAGGCTGAGAACGATTTCGATAATGAGGCTTATGTTTCCCAAGCCCTCATTCTCTCGCCCAAAGCGTTCGGAAGCATAGACCTGAAAGGTCGGATTATGGGTTTGCAATGCGGAGTCAATGTCCTAATACCCAATCTTTCACCTCTGGATGTGATGGAACTATATAAGATTTACGACAATAAAACATACGTAAACGCCGAAGTTGCCGAGGGATTGTCGCTTCTCTAAGCCCAAGTAAGTTCGATAGGCAGCCGAATTGTCATAGACAGAGGAGGTGCAATGATAGGATTTCAATCCTATTGCCCAACAAATACTGTCCTTTCTCTTTTGATTTCAGCCTTTTGTTTCGACAGTTCGCTTTGCGGTTTTTTCGGTTTTGCTTTGACGTTTCGATGCTTCTCGTTATGCTTAGGTCGGATATAATTTTTATCTTTGCGGTTTTCAAGATAGGTAATTTTTATGATTGAAGCACATTTTACACTTAATTCCTGCGATTATGCTTCTTGGAGAGAGGTAAATCAGAGGGTTGAACGAATTATCATCAACGGAAATGTAACTTACAAACAGGCAGAAGCATTTGCAAAAGCCTTTGAATATGATGTATATAAGGAGATTATCCTTGATGATTTCTCGGTAAAGGAGAGTATGTATGATGACGAAGTGCTCCCGTATCGCGAAATTTTGCTATGTCGTTTCTGTGAGTTTGGAAAGCCTCTTATGGTTTTTGAAAAGATTTATTCGAATCATTTACATTATGGTTTGAATGAATTTATGGTCAAGAACGACAGTGTTTTCTCCAAAGATGGAGCGCTTTTGGTTCACATTCCTCCTGCTTCGGAGTTGGTTATTCCGGGGAATGTGAAGCATATAGGCGAATTTGCGTGCTGTACCTATGATATGTTGACGCATTTACGCCTTAATGAGGGCTTGGAAAGTATAGATGATTATGCTTTTTGGGACTCCGGTATCAGAGAATTGGTGTTACCTGACAGTGTCAACGCCCTTGGCGAGAGTGCTTTTGAGGGTTGTGATTACTTGGAAAGGATAAAATTATCGGAGAATTTGACCGAATTGCCGGATTTTTGCTTCCACTATGTGGAGCTGATAAGCGGAAAGCTTGATATTCCTTCTTCGATAATGAAGTTCGGTTGCTGGTCTTTGCCGGGGCATCTTGATGAAATCATCGTTCCGGAGGGTGTTACGGAAATAGAGTCCGAGACTTTTTTTTATCCGAAGCGTGTTTTTCTGCCTTCGACACTGCGGAAATTATCTCCGGATTTCTATTATGACATCATTATAGAGGATAAGGAGGAGGCTCCTTTCATTGAAGTACATCCGGATAATCCTGTTTTCTTTTCCCGAAATGGCAGTATTTATTTCAGAGACGGCGGCAAATGTGCCATAGATTCAGAGTATATCGGTAATGATAAAGCCTGAAAGCGACTTCGGTTTTCGGGAAAACGGTGCTTTTGATATGGATTTCGGAGAAGCGGATGCAAAAAAATGTCTTTTTGCTCTCAAAACGAAGTTTAGGCACTGCCGGAACGGCGTTTCGAATCTGATATTTGCAATAGAATGATTTTCAATGTATGGGAAAAGCAATTCTTTGTAAGTCCGATTGCTCAACTTTCAAGTCTATACAAATGATTTTGACGCTACCTCCGGACTTATTCATGAAAGAAGAGAGGATTTCTTGAATTTTCTTGCGTTTATTTGCTTTTTGGCTTGTGGTTTTGAGGTCTGAAAAGAAAAGCGGCGAGGCAATTTTATATTGCTTCGCCACTAAAAGTTTTCGGATTATGAAATCCTATTTGTTTACTTGGAACTTGGTTACGCCGTTCTTGATGAAATCGACGATTTGGTTGGCTGCTGCCAAGCCTGCGTTCAAGTTTGCTTCTGCTGTTTGGGCTCCCATTTTCTTAGGGGTTGCGAAGTAACGTGGTGCAAAGGCTGCAAGTTCTTCGCTGTTGCCTGCTGCTATGTCGGTAACATACTTGAAGTCCGGACGGTCTGCCAACAGCTTTGCCATGTCTGCCTCGTTGATGACTTCTTTTCTTGCTGTGTTAACCAAGCATGCTCCTTTTGGCATTTTTGAAAGCAATGCGTAATTGATGGAGTTCTTTGTTTGGTCGTTTGCCGGTATGTGTAATGATACGTAATCGCAGTTTGAGTAAAGCTCTTCGATTGTTTGCATTGCCTTAACGCCTTCTGCTTCCATTTTGTCGGCCGGAACGAACGGGTCAAAGGCACAAACCTGCATTCCCATGGCTTTTGCTTTTTCTGCTACCAAACGTCCTACGTTTCCGTAAGCGTGGATACCGATTTTCTTGCCTTTCAATTCGCTTCCTGTTGCAGGTGTGAAAGTTGTTCTTGCCATGTAAATCATCAATCCTATCGCCAATTCGGCTACGGCGTTGGAGTTCTGACCGGGTGTGTTCATTGCAACTATGCCTTTTGCCGTGCAGGCTGCAAGGTCAAGGTTATCGAAGCCGGCTCCGGCACGAACAACGATTTTCAACTTCTTTGCGTGGTCGATAACTTCCTTTGTAACTTTATCGGAACGCACTATCAAAGCGTCTGCATCCTCGACTGCTTTGTAGAAGTCGTTAACGTCTGTGTATTTTTCCAAAAGAGCCAATTCAAAGCCTGCTCCTTCTACTATTTTTCTTATTCCATCGACAGCTGCCTTTGCGAATGGCTTTTCTGTCGCTACCAATACTTTTGTCATATCTCAAATTTGTTTTTTTGTTTCTCTGATTTCTTTTTTTCTTTTCCCTGCCTGCGGCTTCATGCGGGTGAAAAGGCAAGGCAAAATGCCTGCCGGTTTTTCTGCATAAAGTCAAGGTGTTGGCGAAAGGGCGTTTGAATAAAATGAAAAAGCGTTTCAATTTTTTCTTTCGGCGTTTCATTCCACCGAAAAGCCGTTTCGCTTGAACGGGAAAAATAAAAAACAGAACCGAAGGAAATCAGAATTTTGCCTTACGGTTCTGTCGTTCTGTTTTTCGACTATGCGTTTAGTTTTTCAAACTCCTGCATGCAAGCTATCAATGCCTTAACGGATTCAATAGGGCATGCGTTATAGATAGATGCACGGAAGCCGCCTACGGAACGGTGTCCCTTTATGCCGACCATGCCTCTTTCTTTCGCAAATGCCATGAATGCGTCTTGTTTGTCTTCATAGCCTTTTGCCATTACGAAGCATACGTTCATTATGGAACGGTCTTCCTTCTCTGCCGTACCGACGAACATTTTGTTTCTGTCGATTTCGTCGTACAACATTTTGGCTTTCTCTTCATTTATCTTGTGAATGCCTTCTACTCCGCCCATTTCTTCTTTTACCCACTTCAATGTCTCGTGCATAACGAAGATAGGGAATACAGGAGGAGTGTTGAACATGGAACGATTCTTCGCTTCCTCTCCGATATGTGTGCGATAGTCCACCATGGTTTGAAGTTTTCTTTCTACCTTGCCCAAGATGTCTTTCTTCACAATTACGAATGTAACACCGGCAGGGCCGACATTCTTTTGTGCACCACCGTAAATAAGAGCGTATTTGCTGACATCGACAGGTCTCGACATGATATCGGAACTCATATCGGCAACCAAAGGAACGGGACTGTCCATATCATATTTTATTTCGGTACCGTAGATTGTGTTGTTGGTTGTTATATGGAAGTAGTCTGCGTCCGTAGGGATTGTGTATCCTTTCGGAATGTATGAATAAGTCTTGTCTTCAGATGAAGCGACTACTTCAACTTCTCCATAGAACTTTGCTTCCTTGATTGCTTTCTTTGCCCATACTCCTGTTTGAAGATAAGCTGCTTTTTTGTTCAAAAGGTTGGCTGCAACAGTGAAGAATTGTGTTGAAGCTCCGCCTCCGAGGAACAATACGGCATAATCTTCCGGAATGTGAAGCAAATCTCTCCACAACTGTTCTGTTTCTGCCATCACTCTTTCCCAACCGGGTGTACGGTGTGAGATTTCCAATATTCCTATTCCCGTGTTATCGAAGTTTCTTATTGCTTCGATTGCAGATTCGATTGCTTTCTTAGGCAATACGCAGGGACCTGCATTAAAGTTATGTGCTTTAACCATGTTTTGATTTGATTTTATTGTACTGCTTCGGCTCTGCGGACTTTCCGCCCCGAAATTCCTTGCAAAGTTATCATATTTTTTTTGATTGCCAAGGGCTTTTGCCACAAATTTCGCCCGATTTGCCTTTTTGCTTGTACGGAATGGCGTTTTGTCTTATCTTTGCAAGCGTTTTACATAGGTGTAATATCATGATAAACTTGAAGAAAACTTTTATCTTGTCGGCTTTTGCCGCTTTGCTTATCGGTTGCAGTAATTCCGATAAGCCTGTCGATTTGGACAAATTGCCTTTGACGGAACAAATAGCTTTTTTAGATGCTAAAATCCGCAAAGAACCGAAAAACAGTGAGCTGTATTACAAACGTGCGGAAGTGTTTTTGAAGTCGGAGGATACACATGAGGCTTTATCGAACATACAAAAAGCCGTTGCTTTGTCGCCAAAGCGTGCCGAATACTACGTTTTGCAAGCGGATATTCTCTTTGCACAAGGCGAGACCGCCCTTGCATTCAATTCTTTGCAGAAAGCAATAGAGACAAACGGCAAATGCTTGGACGCTTATTTGAAATCGGCAGAGTTAAGCCTTTACATGAAGGACTATGATAAGCTCATGTTCAACATCAAACAGGCAATGCTTTTGAACAAGAACGAAGCCAAAGCATATTTTATAAGAGGCTGGGCAATGAAAGAGCAGGGCGATACACTCAAAGCCGTTGCCGATTTCAAGAAAGCAGTGGAACTGAAAAGCGATTACGAACAGGCTTTCGAGGAATTGGGAAACCTTTATGCCGTAAAGGGAGACCCTTTGGCGGTAGAATACTTGAAGAGCACCATCAACATAAACCCGAAAAACATTAACGCAATGTACAACCTGGCTCTTTTTTACCAAGAACACAATGCCCAACAACAGGCATTGGATATGTACAAGAGAATATTGGAAATCAAAGCCGACCATGCAGACGCCCTGCACAATGTAGGCTATATCAATTACGAATACAAGCATGACTATGACCTTGCAATAGAATGCTTCTCCTCCGCCATCAAAGCCGACAGCACTTTCTGGCAAGCATATTCCAACCGTGCCAAAGCATACGAGAAGAAAGGGGAAAAAGCCAAAGCCGCTGCCGATATGCAGAAAGTCTCCGAATTAAAACAATAAGAAAATACCGAAACAGTATTACAGAAAACCGAAACGCCGAAAGAATTTTTTCTTTCGGCGTTCTAATTTTCCGGAATGCCGTTTGAGTTTTCTAAAACGCCCTTCCGGGTAAGTTGTTGTTTTATAATGATTTTTCGGAACGAGCCATTATGATGTGCGAAGAGTGCAGATTGTTTTGTTTTTCTATGATTTCTGCTTTTACATCGAAGTGTTTTTCTATGTTTTCTTTTGTCAGTATTTCTTTTGTTTCCCCGTAAGCTCCTACTTTGCCGTTTTGTATAAGCAGGATTTGCTTGCAATACTGCATGGCGAGGTTCAAATCGTGCAGAACGATCAATATGCTGCGACCTTCGGCATTGATACTTTGCAAAAGCGACATTATCTCGAATTGATGGTGTATGTCCAAGTTGCTGACCGGCTCGTCCAACATCAGTATGGGTGTTTGCTGTGCCAAGGCTCTCGCTATGATTACTCTTTGAAACTCTCCGCCGCTCAGATTTCTCGCATTGGCATCGCGAAGGTGCCATGTGTCGGTTTGTTTCATTGCTTCCTCTACTGTTTTCAGGTCTTCCGCACTGTCGGAATAGAGTGGTTTTTGGTAGGGTTGGCGTCCCATGAGAACGATTTGATGAGCCGAGAAGTCGAACATAAGTTCCGTCCGCTGCGGAACAAAGGCTGTTTGTTTCGCCAAGTCTTTGAAGGAATAGGAACAAATATCCTTGCCGGCAATTCTTATCATTCCTTTTTCGACATCGTGATTTCTCGTGAGGCATCGCAGCAGGGTCGTCTTTCCCGAGCCGTTATTGCCTATTATTCCGCAGAAACAACCTCTCTTCAAAGTGAATGACAAATCGGAAAGTATTTCCCGCTTTCCTACACTGTAATTCAGACTCTTTACTTCTATCATTTATTGAGTTGTTTTTTGGAATTGAAAAGCAGATATATGAAGAAGGGAGCTCCAATCAGGGCGGTTATGCTTCCGGGGGGTATTTCGGACGGCGGAATGATTACTTTGGAGAGAATGTCTCCGAGAGTCATAAAAATCACTCCGCCTACAATAGAGAAAGGAAGGAGTTTTCTGTTATCCGCCCCTATGATAAGTCTGACCATGTGCGGCACAACCAAACCCACAAAGCCTATTACTCCGCTGCAAGAAACGATTGCACTGACCATCAGGGTGCAAACCAAGAGTATAATGCGTTTTGTGCGTTCCACATTCACTCCGAGGCTTTGTGCCGTCTGATTATCTATCAACAAAGCGTTCAAGTCTCTTGCATGAAACAGCACCGTGAAGATGCCTATTGCCACACATACGGATACCATTGCCAAATCCGTCGTATTTATATAGGAAAGGCTTCCCATCGTCCAGAAGATTATTTTTGTCATCTGCTCACGATTTAAGACTACAAGCAAGGATATGACCGATGAAATAAGGAAATTGATTGATATTCCCGCCAAAAGCAGGGTTGAAGTGTGTATCCTGTTGCCATAAGAGGCTATTTTGATAATTACAAATACCGTAAGGATTGCAGCAAAAAAGCTGCTCATTCCTATTCCGAGGACAAATCCCTCCGCTCCGAGAACGATTGCCGTTGCCGCACCCAAGGAAGCTCCGGAACTGACGCCCAAGATATAAGGGTCTGACAAAGGATTGCGAAAAATAGACTGGAAAGCCAAGCCGCAAACTGCCAATCCTGCACCGGAAACGGCTGCAAAGAGAACACGGGGCAGTCTTAATGAAAGGACGATATAGCGTTCCGTTTCATCTGCAAGACCCAATCCGGGCAAAGAAACGCCCAAGGGTGAAAGTAAAGCTTGCAAAGCTTTGTCTGCTTTTAAAGAGGAAGCTCCAACAATGCAATCGACGAACATCAGAACAGCTGCCGCAATGCACATAAGAGCAAATATCAGATTAGCATTTCTCTTATTCATTCAATGAAAGGGTTTGCTCCGGATTTGTAAGCTCGTTTGCCTTATCCAAAGCCTTTGAAATATGGTCGAAGATGAACTCTTTACCGAGTTCGTCTGCAAATCCGCTCTTATCCAAAACCTGATACACCTCATCGGTTACCCCGCTCAGAATAATCTGTATCCTTTCTCGTTTACTCTTATTGCAAAGGGAACGAAGGTTCTTCAATCCCGTCGAATCTATAAAAGGAACCTTTCTCATACGAATTATTCTCACTTTCGGCTTTCTTGAAGTTGTTTCCGATGCAAGTTCGTCGAATTTGTTCGCAATGCCGAAGAAGAACGGTCCGTCTATCTCATAAATCTGTACATTCTTGTTTACCTTTTCATAAACACTGTCCGACTCGGGGTCTTCCGTCCTTTGCAATTCATCTTCTATAACTTTGATCGATGAAGTCTCCATAACACGTTTGATGAAAAGCACAAAGGCTATGAGCAAGCCCACTTCTATGGCTATGGTAAGGTCGAAAATTACAGTGAGAAAGAAAGTTATCAAAAGCACCACCACATCGCTTTTCGGGTTTCTGAATATTGCTTTGAAGGAACGCCATTCGCTCATATTGTAAGAGACGATTACCAAAATTCCTGCCAAGCATGCGAATGGTATATTGGCTGCCAAAGGCATAAGAAACAAATAAACCAACAATAGAAATACCGCATGAACAATACCGGCAACAGGTGTACGACCGCCGTTGTTGATATTCGCCATAGTTCTGGCTATTGCACCCGTGGCAGGTATGCCTCCAACCAATGGTAATACCGCATTGGCAACGCCTTGACCTATAAGCTCTGTATTGGAATTATGTTTCTTTCCCGTGGCTCCGTCTGCCACCATTGCGGAAAGAAGACTTTCTATCGCACAAAGCACCGCTATCGTAAAGGCAGGCGAAATCAGCATTCGTATTGCCTTTATGTCTATTGCCGGCACTTCGGCTTGCGGCAATGCAACGCCGCCTGCCAATTCAGGATAGACGCTTCCTATGGTTGCAAGCTCTATTCCGTAATTCTTCAACACTATTGCAGCTATCGTACAAATTATTATGGCAATCAGACTGCCCGGTATGACTTTCGTAATCTTTGACCAAAGAAATCCTATTGCCACCGTAAAGACTGCCATTGCCGTTGCAAAAGGGTTGATTGTGGAGAAGTGTTCTATATAGCATTTCCATTTTTCCACAAATCCCGATGGAACAGCAAGCACTCCCCCGTCCAATGCCGTCAATCCGAAGAAATCCTTCATTTGAGTGGAAAATATGGTGAGAGCAATGCCCGAAGTAAAGCCTACGATTATGGGATAGGGCATGAACTTTATTATATCTCCTATCTTCAAAAGTCCCATCAATATCAATATCACGCCTGCCATAAAGGTGGCAATCATCAATCCGTTGAAGCCGTATTGGCTTATGATACCTGCAATAATAACAATGAAAGCCCCGGTAGGCCCTCCGATTTGAACATGTGAGCCTCCGAGCATGGAGATTATCGCTCCGCCTACAATGGCTGTTATTAAACCTTGTTGCGGACTTACTCCCGAAGCAATGGCAAAGGCAATGGCAAGAGGAATGGCAACAACGCCTACAATAATTCCTGCCGTGAAATCCTTGAAAAACGAATCTTTGGAATAGGTTCTTGAACGCAACAGCTCAAAGAACTTAGGCTCGAAAACCCCTTTGAAATCCCATTTCATAAACATTCCCTCCGAAAAAAAACTTTGCAAAGGTACGAAATTTCCTCTTACTCATCTGTCATGCTTGGAAAGAGCCGCTTTTCAGCCTCTTACAAAGATAAAAACAGAACGGCGTTTCGATTTTCCGAAACGGCGTTTGAGAAAATTCTTTCGGCGTTCTATTTTTCAGGGACGGCGGAAGAATTTTTTAGAACGTCATTTGAGGAAACTCAAACGACGTTTGGTCAGAATCTTGATACATATCTGATTTCCTTGAAGAGTTTCAGCATTCGATAAAGGTATTTTTCGGTTGTTTTTATTGGTAAACAAGTTGTTTGCTCTTATCAAACAGTTCTTATTACCTGTTTGATAATCAAATCAAAAGCTGTTGTATATAAAAATAACAGGAACTTTGTTTGGCTATTCGAGAAAAAGAGCGTATCTTTGCCACGTTAAATTTTAAAAATACTGTTATTATGAATCATTTTCATGGATTAAAAGTCGTTGCATTGATATTGGCTCTTTGCTTCGGCAGTGCTTTGAATGCACAACAAGAAAAGTCAGAAGACAATTTTGAAATCAGTTTGCGTACCGGTGCAGGTTTCAAGCATTACAACCTGGATTTTGCAAAGTCAAATGATGCTCCTTTTATCAATCTTGGAGCTTCCATCAAAACAGGTCCGGTGATTATTGCGGCAGATTATTCACTTGAAGTTCCGCAAGCAGGAGGACAAGCCTGCGCAGCAGGTCTCAACGTGGAATATCCGTTCTTATACTTGATGGATAATGCATTGAGTTTCGCAGCAGGTCCGAGATACCAATTTGATAACATCATTACAGAAGGGCATTCCTTGAAATCCCATTCCATAGGTATCATGGCGTCAGCGACAATGAACGCTTTAAGTTTAGAATTGGGCTATATGTTCGGATTGAACGAAATCAACAAGAACCTTTCTTTGGAAAAAGTACATCTGAACACATTCCAAGTCAAATTATACCTGAACATACCTACCAAAAGTGCCGATAATTCATCTTTCGGCATATTCAGATAGTAAGGAAACGGGGCTTGATAGAAAATTTCAAGCCCCGTTCTTCTTTTAATACATCTTTCTCTCGCAATACGAACTCGAAGCATAAGCACTTAACAGTCTTCCGAATTGTCTATGCTTTATCAAGAAAACCCATTAAGGTGTTTTCGCTATTTCTTTCCTTTGTCTTATGTTTGAAAACGCCAAGTCTGACAAAATGAAAGTGCCATTATTAAGTCTCATATCTTTTTTTAGAGCCGGTTTTATTCTACTTGCATTCTATTTGGTTCATGCCGCTTTGCTTGTTAGAATTTACCAACAGTTGTCAGGCAATTCAAATGTATCAATAATCATATCACTTCCTGCCTTTCTCCTAAATGCATCAACTTTCTCTTTGTTGTTTTTATAGCTTTCACCATAAAACTCTAAGAATTTGAGTTTCGAGAGTTTTATCGAATCCTCTGGAAAGTTTTCTATGCGATTTACACCTAAATACAAACATTCGAGATTGGGAAGCGAAAGCAAACATGATGGAAATTCTTTC
>URCX01000041.1 GCA_900546465.1 uncultured Bacteroidota bacterium
AGCAAATATAGGAATAAATATTTCTTTTTTATTTATGTATTAATACTTTAGTACCAGGATTAACTCTTTCATAAACCTCTTTAGCAGATTCATATGATAAATATATGTTATCTTTTTGACTTTCATCATAAGAAGCATTACAAAAACCAGTATCATTATTTAGTTGTACCCAAAAATCTGTATGAACATCATCCAAATAAGTATCAAACTCTTTATACTCAACATCAAAGTATCCTTCTCTATTTTGTACATCATCACTAGTTTCTGCTTTTGCTAAACAATAATCATCATTATCTTTGTATACATTTACTATCTTATCACTAATATCTACTTCTACAAACACGCTTGGTAATCTCTCATATATATCAATAGGAATATATCCATGTACTACATCATTTTCACTTCTATAATAACATATTTCTGTATATGTATTATATTCCCCTACTATAGATATTTTTTGATATTTATTTATGTAATCTATCTCTTCAGCCTTCTCATTATAAAGAGGTGTATCACAAGTCAAATATGCAAAACGACTTATTTCTATGATAGTATTATTTTCTTCTGTTTTATTTGAATCATCTACTATATTATCTTCAACATTTCTATCTTGATTATCATCATTATTTTTATTATCTTTATTATTATTTTTAGACGAACAAGATGACATAGTAAATAATATAGATGCTGCTAGTAAAGCACTTGCTAGTCTTTGATTTATTCTTTTAGCCATAATTCCCTCCTATATACCCAATATTATATCACTTTTTATTGCTAATTATTATTCGTAGGGTTTGAAAAGAGTGAAATATCTTGCTGAAAAAATTTACAGACATCTTGATTTATCGGTTTGAAACGTCATTTTCAGGGAAGCTATGTGCTGATACAAAAAAAAGGAGGCATGCCTTACGGCATGCCTCCTTGCAATGTGCTTTATCGTAAAGCTATTTGTTCCAGTCCATTGAAGCCATACGCTTGTAGGAGTTGTATCTCCATTTTGCGTTTTCTTCTGCGGCATTAAACAATGCTGCTGCTTCCTCAGGGAAGGCTTTCTTCAAGGAGTTGTAACGTACTTCGCCATCAATGAAGGCTTGGAACTTGCTCCAATCAGGCTCTTTGGAGTCCAAACTGAATGGGTTCTTGCCTTCGGCAGCAAGTTCAGGATTATACCTCCACAAGTGCCAGTATCCGCATTCAACAGCACGTTTGCCTTCTTCTTGTGTCTTGCCCATGCCTATCTTGATACCGTGGTTGATACAAGGTGCGTATGCGATTATCAACGATGGTCCGTGATATGCTTCGGCTTCTTTCAAGACTTTAAGGTATTGTGCAGGATCTGCTCCTATGGATACTTGAGCTACATAGACGTATCCGTATGTTGTTGCTATCATTCCGAGGTCTTTCTTACGAATTCTCTTTCCTGATGCGGCAAACTTGGCGATTGCTCCGACAGGAGTTGCCTTCGAGGCTTGTCCGCCGGTGTTGGAATAAACTTCGGTATCTATCACCAAGATGTTTACGTCTTCGCCTGATGCTATGACGTGATCCAATCCACCATATCCGATGTCGTATCCCCAACCATCGCCACCGAATATCCATTGTGATTTCTTGACAATGAACTGTTTGTTCGCTTCAAGCTCTTTGCAGATGTCGCAACCGCATTGTGAAAGAGTAGGTACCAATGCATCGTAAACCTTTTGTGTGGTTTCAGGGCATTCTCTGTTGTCTATCCACATTTGGAACAATGCTTTTTGTTCATCCGAACAACAACTGCATGTCAAGCCTTCTCTCATCAATCTTTCCACACGGTCTCTCATCTTACGAGTTGCCGTTGCCATACCCAAGCCGAACTCTGCATTGTCCTCGAATAGAGAGTTTGCCCAAGCAGGACCTTTGCCTTTTGCGTTCTTTGTATATGGCATAGATGGGCAAGAACCTCCGTAAATCGAAGAACAACCTGTTGCATTGGCAACTATCATTCTTTCACCGAATAGTTGTGTTATCAATTTGATGTATGGTGTTTCACCGCAACCTGCACAAGCCCCGGAGAACTCGAACAACGGTTGTGCGAATTGAGAGTTCTTCACGCTCTTGGTTATATCCACCAAGTCGGATTTGTAGCTTACGTTCTTGGTTACTGTTTCCCAAGTCTTGGCTTCTTCGGTTTGGCTCATAAGGCTTTCCATTGTCAATGCTTTTGTCTTTGCAGGACATACATCGACGCAGTTGCCGCAACCGGTACAATCCAATGGGGATACTTGTACACGGAATTGCATTCCTTCAAATTCTTTGCCTTGTGCCTTGATGGTGGTTATGTTGCCGACCTTTGCAAGTTCGTCTTGTGTGAATACGAATGGTCGAATTGCTGCGTGAGGACATACCAATGAACATTTGTTACATTGGATACAGTTTTCACTGTGCCATGCAGGGACGTGCGATGCAATGCCTCTTTTCTCGTATTGGGAAGTGCCGGCAGGGAAGGTACCGTTTTCCATTCCCTTGAATGCACTTACAGGAAGTGTGTCTCCCTCTTGGGCGTTGATTACATCGACAATATTTCTTATGAATTCGGGTCTGTCTGCCTTTGTCTCGCAGTTGCATCCGCATGTGCAAGCCTCAGCCCATTCTTTCTTGACTTCAATCTTGACAACTTCGCCTCCCTTATCAACGGCAGCGTAGTTCATCTTAACGACGTTCTCACCTTTCTTGCCGTATGACTTGTCTATGGCTTTCTTCATTGCCTTTACTGCAAGTTCGTAAGGAATTACTTCTGCGATTTTGAAGAAAGCGGATTGCAAAATGGTATTCGTTCTGTTACCCAAGCCGATTTCTTCTGCTATTTTGGTTGCGTTTATGATATAGAAGCTGATGTTCTTTTCTGCCAACTCCTTCTTGACCTTTGCACTCAAACGTTCAACGGTCTCTTCTGCCGAGAATATGGAGTTCAATAGAAATGTACCGTTTTGCTTTATGCCTTTCAAAACTTCATACATATTCATGTAGTTGAATACGTGGCATGCAACAAAGTCCGGTGTTGTTACAAGGTAAGGAGAACGTATTACATTATCTCCGAAACGCAAGTGGGAACATGTAAATCCTCCTGACTTTTTACTATCATAAGAGAAGTAAGCCTGACAGTATTTATTGGTGTTTTCTCCGATTATTTTGATGGAGTTTTTGTTTGCTCCGACTGTTCCGTCTGCTCCCAAACCGTAGAATTTGGCTTCAAAGGTTCCTTCGGTCGCCATTGAGATTTCCTCTAACAAAGGTAACGAACGGTGTGTTACATCATCAACTATGCCGACTGTGAATTGGTTTTTAGGTTCCGCTGCTTTAAGATTTTCGACAACGGAAAGGATTTGTGCAGGTGTTGTATCCTTGGAAGAAAGTCCGTATCTGCCACCTATAACCATAGGTTTGTTTGAACATGTGCAAGAAGAAACTGCCTCAACAACATCCAAATACAAAGGATCTCCGTTGGCACCGGCTTCTTTTGTTCTGTCCAATACGCATATTCTTTTTACTGATTTAGGCAATGCCGCAAAGAAATATTTCTTTGAGAACGGTCTATAAAGATGTACTGTTACCAAGCCGAGTTTCTCACCTTTCTTTGCGAGATAGTCTATTACCTCTTTTATAGTGTCCGAAACGCTACCCATTGCAACTATTACATTTTCAGCATCTGCTGCTCCGTAGTAGCTGAACGGTTTGTATTCTCTTCCTGTTATTGCAGAGATTTTTTCCATATAGTCTGCAACTATGTCCGGCAAGGCTTCATAATAAGGATTGCTTGCCTCTCTTGCTTGGAAGAAAACGTCAGGGTTTTGTGCCGTTCCTCTTGTTACAGGGTGTTCCGGATTCAATGCCTCATCTTTGTATTTTTTCAAAGCCTCTTTGTCAAGTAACGCTGCCAAATCCTCCATATCCAAGGCTTCAATCTTCTGAATCTCGTGAGATGTTCTGAAACCATCGAAGAAGTGCATGAAAGGAATTCTGCCTTTTATTGCAGAAAGATGGGCAACGCCTGCCAAGTCCATCGCCTCTTGAACAGATGCGGAAGACAACATTGCAAAGCCTGTCTGACGGCAAGCATATACGTCGGAATGGTCGCCGAATATTGAAAGAGCATGCGAAGCTATCGTTCTTGCTGTTACGTGCATAACACCGGGTAGCATTTCACCTGCTATTTTGTACATATTCGGAATCATCAACAACAAACCTTGTGATGCAGTAAAGGTTGCTGACAACGCTCCTGCTTGCAAAGAACCGTGCAAAGCACCTGCCGCTCCTGCTTCAGATTGCATTTCAACCAACTTAACAGTCTCACCAAAAATATTTTTACGACCGTTTGCCGACCATTCATCGACATATTCCGCCATAGGTGAAGATGGCGTAATCGGATAGATGGCTGCGACTTCACTGAACATGTATGCCACATGAGCACAAGCTTGATTTCCGTCGCAAGTCAGGAATTTCTTTTCTTTTGCCATTGTTGTAATTTATAAATGTTTCTAATTGTTTAATTGCTTGTCAACTTGCACCATATTACATGGTTGCTTCAAACTGCAAATTTACGAAGAAAAAACGGATTTCCGCCGTTTGAGTTCCTCAAATCGGCAACATGTCTGTGTAAAATAATTTTTTGATATGCCGCTTTTTAATTTCTTGTCTATCTTTTTCGGAATGAATGAGAGAATTTGCCGGCAGCTTGTTCTATATATTCTATTGCTCCTATCGTAGGTGGGTCGGGACGATATGTGCCGTTGATATCATAAGGTACGCTGTAACTCCACACTCCGTTTCCTGCTGCCACCGCCGGCGAGTTCTGCTTAACGCTCAAATCTCCCTCGGAAGCGTTGTTAAACATGGGGTCTTTGAATATGCAGTTCACGAAACCTGCCGTCCGATTGGAGTATTTCTCGCTCTTTATTATACAATTCTCGAAATGCTTTTCACTTGAATTTTCATTGATAAAGTCAAACTCTGTTTCCTCTGTCGCAAGGCTTCCATATATTATGCAGTTGTAGAAGTTTGCCTGCGTTATAGGGCGGTATTGCAAAGTATTGTTTATATCAAAGTAGTAATCATTCAAAATCAAACAAGGCTTGGTTCTCGTACTATAACGCCAATAGTTTGCGAAAGTGCAATGAACGAAATTATAACAGCCTCCCAAGGAAAGTGCCACCGCATAACTGCCGCAGTTCTGCACAATCAGGTTTTGAGCTTCCACTGTCGCCCCACGAGAATACAGCCCTATGTTGGAGCAATTCTCAATCCTTGTATTGTTCAATGTAAGTGTTGCCACATTATTCACACAGGTATCAACTATTATGCCTGTTATGCAATTCTTTATCACAACATTGTCCAAAACATTGTTCTTACTGCCGGCAATAAACCTGACGCCCCCCCACTGTCCTGCGGTTGTGGCATAATGTTCGTCTTTTCGCATGCTTTCAAAGACTATAGGCGAGGATATATCGCCGTTTGCTTTCAATGTTCCGTCCTTATACACCCAAAACTCCGAACTTTTGTTCAAATGTATCTTTGTTCCGGCTTCCAAACTGAGGATAAAAGCCGAATCAACAACACAATTACCCAAAATGATGTGAGGTTTATCTGTTTTCCAACTTATCTCATTGCCGTTTACAAGACAACCGCTTCCTTCTCCTCCCTCATTGGCAAGAGAGTATCGAATTGTGTCATATCCGTTACCCGAGTTCCTTTCGCTCAAAAGGTAATGATTTGGTTTATGATAATAAGCATCCTGCCCGTATGCCTGTAAAATAACGGATTGTGTTTTCCCATTGAATGCAAATATAATTTCATCTTCAACCAATAAAGGATTGGATTGATTATTAGGGTTCAATTCCACCCTCACAAAGATATACATACTGTCCTTTGCCCCGATTTCCACATCTTTTGCTACAAGAGAATTGTCTCCGTCAACGTTCAAACGAAAATAACTCGCTGCTCCGTTCTTCAACGAAACCCTGTCAATTTTCACCGGCTTGCTTTCTCTGTTATAAACCACAAGAGTTTTGGTAACCGAACCAATAGTTGTAAAAACAGTATCGAAACACACGGTATCTTTACCGAAAGACAAAGCAACCCCGCTTCCCTTTGCGAACTCCTCTTCCTTTATGCATGAAGAGAATATGCTTCCGAGAAGGTTGATAGCCAGAAACACAAATATTATTGACCGAATACTCCCCACCTTATTGCATTACTTGATTTCTATCAATACATATTTTTGATTGCCCATCCCGAGTTTTTCGGCATATTCTAACTGATAAGCACCACTTTTGCCGCTTTCTTTTAAGAACGGGTCATCACACTTATGTTCCTTGGCAACCAAGTCAAGAGAAGCTCTGTCTGCTGCAACTATATCTTTGGAAGCTACCATGCCTATATCATTACAGAAAGGCTTTGGGGCATTTGAAGAACAATCGCATGCTGCCGAAATATTCGCCAAAACATTTATGAACACCATAGGTTTGGTTTTCCATGTCACGTATGCATATTCCACAAGTCTTTCCATGAAAGTACTTCCTGCAAGTTCCACTTGCTTAGGAGAGAATAACTTTAATGGACATTCGGCTATACATTTCGCGCAACCGATACACTTTATTGTATCTATATGTATGCCTCCGTCCAAACTCAAAGCAGCGGCAGGGCAGTTGTTTACGCAACTTCTGCAACCGACACACTTTTCAGGAGTGTTGATTTGAGGGTAATCCGTTGCATGTTGAGCCATCTTACCACCCGGAGAAGCAAAACCCATTGCAAGGTTTTTTATCGCACCGCCGAAACCTGCCGAACCATGACCCTTGAAATGGGAATATATAATATAGTTGTCATAATCCATGAAGCCCTTTCCTAACTTGACACTCTTGCCATAGTGTTGCAAGCCCATACCTGTGGTAGGCACTTCAATTTCTCCATCTTTGTCCAAAATATCTATGGGAGCGAAAGTGAAACCATGCCTTTTTGCCAAAGCGATGTGCTGGTCGGTGTATCTTCTTTGACCGACATACAAAACGTTTGTTTCGACCCATGTTGCCTTTGTCTTTTCCATAAGAAGTTTTGTCAACTCAGGATTAAGGAAGTTTTGGTTTCCCTCTTCACCGAAATGAATTTTGACACCAATCTTACCGCTCGGCTTTTCACCTAAAGCCTCATAAAGTTTAAGAACATTCTCCGGAGTTATCTCCCTTATGAAATATACCACCGAAATATCTTTTTGACCATGATATTTCTTCTCATCTATCCGCTGAGCCATCGTCCCGGACAAAGCAGCCGTCAATAAGGCTGCAAACAACAATATTTTTCTCACTTGATTTATTGTTTTGATTGTTTGTTCTCTCGATTACAGCCGCAAAGATAGATAATCCCCGAAAAACAAAGAATATCCACAATGTTAAAATTCAACTTCAATCCAGGATTTCGGCGAATTACCCGCCGGTAATCCCATTATCGTATTATCTAACAAATGGAAATTCGATCCAATATTTTTGTTTGAAAATCGATGATTATTGAAAATTATTGTGGCAACTTTGAAGTATCATCAAGAATAAACGAATGCAAATAAGTTCCGAATTTTTCACCTATCGCTGTTTGCATGGAGCAAGTTGAGTAAACTCGAATTGTATCAGAAAATTGGCCAAATTCCAAGCAATATGTTCCTCTTTCCTTGGTAAAAGGGTAAGGGAAAAAAGAAATTGAGTTGAGAAGCATAAGGCTCCTATATTTCGAGAGAAAGGAAAACGAACTTTTCTCCATCTCTTTTTCTCTTTACTTTCGCTCTTTTCGCAGAGAGAAAGGAGGAGAACGGATTGTTTAATCGGTGATATTAAACTTCGGGAGCTTGTATTGTATCGCTTATGAGGTTCAGCACGTTTTGCACTATGCTCTCTGCATCGATGGAGCATAGCTTTTGTAATTCCGGAATACTGCCTTGTTCGATGAAGTAATCAGGTATGCCCATGCGTTCTATCGTCTTGTTAAAGCCGTGGGAACAGGCATATTCCGATATTGCAGAACCAAATCCGCCACTTATGCAGCCATCCTCAAGGGTAATTATATGCTTATATTCATTCAATGCTTGCTGTACAAGGGCTTCATCCAAAGGTTTCAGGAATTTGAAATCGTATATCGCCAACTCGATTCCGTGTTTTTGTAGAAGTTCGGCAGCTTTTTCGGCAACGTGAAGCATGATACCTATTGTCAGAATGGCAATATCTTTTCCTTCTCTTGCCTTTCTGCCTTTGCCTATGGCTATTGTCTGCATTTCATTTCGCCATTCTTTCAGATAGCCGTTACCTCTCGGATAACGTATAACGAAAGGTTTGGCAGTTTGAACGGCGGTAAACATCATGTTTCTCAAATCATGTTCATCGGCAGGTGCTGCAATTACAAGATTGGGAATGCATCTCAGATATGCCAAATCAAATACTCCGTGATGGGTTGCTCCATCTTCTCCGACCAAACCGCTTCTATCGAGACATAATACAACATGTAGATTTTGTAATGCGATGTCATGAATGATTTGATCGTAGGCTCTTTGCATAAAAGAGGAATAAACGTTGCAAAAAGGGAGCATTCCGCGTGTTGCAAAGCCTGCTGCAAGACATACAGCATGCGGTTCTGCAATACCGACATCAAAAGTTCTGGAGGGGAAAACCCTCTGTAATTTGGTCATGGAACAGCCTGTCAGCATTGCAGGAGTTATACCTACAATGTTTTTATAACGATAAGCCAATTCCAAAAGTGTTTCTCCGAATACGTCTTGGAACTTTTGCACTTGATTTGAAAGCTTTTCCTGCTTTGGCAATTCTCCTGTCTGAGGGTCGAATACGCCGGGGGCATGATAAGTAGTGGGATTATTTTCTGCAGCATCTAAGCCTTTGCCTTTCTTTGTTATGATATGCAAGAGTTTAGGACCCTTTATCTCCTTCAAATCAGAGAGAGTTTTCACTAAAGTATGAATATCATTGCCGTCTATAGGACCGAAATATCGTATGTTCAAAGCCTCAAAGAAATTACTTTTGCCCGAAAAGAGGCTTTTGGTTGCAAAGGATATTTTTTTGAAGACAGTCTTATGCTTTGTGTAGGCATCTGTATTCCCGCCCATAAGATTCCATATCTTATTCTTCAAACGATTATAGGCAGCAGAAGATGTTATCTTGGTCAGATAACGACTTAAAGCTCCGACCTGCTTATCTATGGAAATGCCATTGTCATTCAATATAATCAATATGTCTGCATCTGTACTTCCTGCATGATTCAAAGCCTCAAAAGCCATGCCTCCTGTCATAGAACCATCTCCTATTACGGCTATATGATGATTGTTTTTGCCGTTCAAGCCGTCGGCTATTGCCATTGCCAAAGCGGCAGATATTGAAGTTGAAGCATGTCCTGCCCCAAATGAGTCATACTTACTTTCATCTCGTCGAGGAAATCCGCTTAAGCCGTTCAGTTTTCTGATATTCTCAAATTCATTTCGCCTTCCTGTAAGTACTTTATGCGAATAAGCCTGATGACCTACGTCCCAAACAAGACTGTCATTCGGAACATTATAAAGGTAATGCAAAGCAACAGTCAATTCGACTGTGCCGAGACTCGAAGCCAAATGTCCGGGATTTTCAGATAAAACATCTATGATATACTCCCTGAGTTCCTTGCATAATTGCACAAGTTGCTCCTCGGATAAAGATTTTATGTCATCGGGAGAATTTATTGTCCGAAGTATCTCTCCTTGTTTTGTACAGTGCATTTTTAATAAGTTCTCTCACGCTTTTACATGGCAAAGGTACGAAATTTATTCCAAGAATTTGGTCGTTTCCAAAAACATTTGTATATTTGCAAGGTCAAATAATTCATTAACAAACACAGTATTATTAAGATGAGAAAGTTATTATTATCCGTTTTGGGCTTGATTGCAGCCCTATCAGTAACAGCACAAACACCTCAGTTCGTTTCTACGGAACCTTCCAACAGAAACGTAATCATTGAAGAATTTACAGGAGTTAATTGCGGCTATTGTCCGGACGGACACAGAATAGTAAGAGAGTATGAAGAAGCCAATCCCGGCAGAGCTTTTAGCATAAACATACATCAGGGTCCGTATGCTGCTGCATACACCACCCAATGGGGTAATGCAATAGCCAATCAAGCAGGCTTGGAAGGCTACCCTGCCGGAACAGTAAACAGACATGTTTTCAGTGGAACTGCAACAGCATTGTATAGAAATCAGTTTGTCAGTGCAGGAGATATAATCAAAGCCATGCCGTCATTTGTAAATGTGGCAGCACAGGCAAGCATTGATATTGCCACCCGTACATTGACCGTAAATGTTGAAGTCTATTATACAAGCGATGCAGAAACAGGAATGAATCTTTTGAATGTTGCTTTGTTACAGGACAATATCATCGGAATTCAGTCAGGTGCTTCTTTCAATCCTGCACAAGTAACGGCAGACGGAAAGTATATTCACATGAATATGCTGCGTCATTTGCTTACAGGACAATGGGGTGATACCATTTCAGTAGAAAGCGGTGTTATCCCGCAAGGAACACTTATCCAAAGACAATACACTTATGTCCTGCCGACAAACATGAGCGATGCTGATGTAAGGTTAAGTCATTTGAAGTTAATAGCTTTTGTATGCAAAGACAAACAAGAGATATATACCGGCAACGAATGTATTCCGACCCTTATCGGAGAATTACCACAAGCTAACATAAACATAGAAACAGCAACAGTAGAGAATGTTTACGGTTGCACTGATGAAATAACCCCTTATGTGGAAATCTTCAACAATGGACAGAATATCACTTCCATGGAGATTGAATATTCTTCCGATCTCTCTACACCGCAAACTTACACATGGACAGGCAATATTAACTTTGAAGACAACCAAATCATACAACTACCTAATGTAAATGCAAACATAGGTTCTGCAACAAACGTACAGGTAAAAGTCCTTTCTGCCAACGGTATTGCCATTACCGATCAAAACAAGTCTGCTACATTTACAAAGAAAGCTCCTGCCGAAGGAAACGGAGATAAATTCAAAATAATCATAAAAACAGACGAATACGCATACGAAACAGCTTGGTCATTGAAAGATCCCGCAGGAAACGTCATCAAGAGAAAAAAATATTCCGCACAAAATGTAGTAAAGGATACTGTGGAGGTTGCAGTATCGGAAATAGGTTGCTATGTATTCGAGATAACCGACAGTTACGGAGATGGAGGTGCTACACACAAGATATTTGACGGCAATGGTGTTCTGCTTATCAACGGCAGTAAAAATTATAAAAAAGGTATCGGCTACGATTTGAAGATTCTATCCTTGGTAGGCTTGGAAGAGGCAGAGGGTGTAATACTTCAAACCTTGGCTTATCCTAATCCTGCACAAGATATGTTGAATTTGGAGATTTCCGTATTGCAATCGACCAAAGCGAATATCTCAGTGGTAGATTTGCTCGGCAGAGAAGTAATACGTCTCGGTGATGTAAATCTTCAAAACGGAAATAATACTTTGAATATCGAAACTTCGGGACTTCAAAACGGAGCTTACGTAATCAGAATAGTTTCCAACGACGGAATAACATCAAAGAGAATAAGCATAAACAGATAATTCAATTAAGTAGTTGACACAATAGAGACACCTCCATTTCGGAAGTGTCTCTATTTTTTGTAACTTTGCAGCCTCAAAAGAGACTGAAGAAATGATAAACAAGCAGGACGATACACCAAACAAAGGCGATTTCGGATACAAAAAAATAGAACGTTACAACGAAAAAACATTGGAAGAATTATCTGCCCACTACAAGGAAATAATACGACTGTTGGGCGAAGATGTAAACAGAGAAGGATTGCTTGCCACCCCGATGAGAGTTGCAAAAGCAATGCAGTTCTTCACTCATGGCTACGACCTTGACCCCGAAGCGATACTTCGTTCTGCAATGTTCAAGGAAGACTACAAACAAATGGTCTTGGTTAAAGATATAGAGATATATTCTCTTTGCGAACACCACATGGTGCCTATGGTCGGCAAGGCTCACGTGGCATATATCCCCAATGGCAGAATTGTAGGTTTGAGTAAAATTCCGAGAGTGGTCGATGTATTTGCACGACGCTTGCAGGTACAGGAAAGAATGACTCAACAAATAAAAGATTGCATACAAAACACCCTTAACCCGCTCGGAGTGGCAGTAGTGATTGAGGCACGCCACCTGTGCATGAGCATGAGAGGAGTTCAAAAGCAGAACTCGCTCACAACAACCTCCGATTTTACGGGAGCATTTCTCAAAAACAAAGAGACACGAGAAGAGTTTATGCACCTTATAGGCGTGAAGCTCTCATAAGAAACTTATTTCATCAGGCAGAATATCTGCCACAATACTATCGCACAAGAATTGCAAACATTCAAAGAGTGCTTTGTGCCGAATTGAGGTATTTCCACACAATCGTCGCACATATCCACCACCATTTGACTTACTCCGTCCACCTCATTACCAAGAATTATTGCAACCCTCTCGCCTTTGCCGAGTTGCAAATCGTTCAACATCGTACTGTTCCTTGCCTGCTCTACTGCCAACAACTTATATCCCTCCTTGCGAAGCCTTTCCACAGCCTCCGATGTCTCCTTGCAATAACTCCATTTCACACTCTCGGTTGCCCCCAAGGCGGTTTTCTGAATTTCCCTGTGAGGCGGCACGGGGCTTATGCCACACAAGACAAACTCCTCCACAAGGAAAGCATCGCAGGTGCGGAATATGGAACCGATATTGTTCATGCTTCTAATATTATCAGCCACCACAACAACAGGATTCTTTTCCGCAGCCTTAAATTCCTCCACCGTCTTACGGTTAAGCTCTTCCATAGAAAGTTTCTCTCTCATCACTTATTGCTCTTTATATTTTATCAACGTCTGTACTCGGCATTATAAACCCTTATTCCGAGTTGTCCGAAGCGTTCATCATCATAACGATAAAGCGGCAGGTAAAAATAAA
>URCX01000042.1 GCA_900546465.1 uncultured Bacteroidota bacterium
TGGACTGACTGACTACCGAGGCTGCACAGTATTTCGCTTCATGGGTTTTATGTTTTAATTATTTACTTGGATTACTTTGAACAGAGGAACGTTTGGAGAACAAAATACTGTCGGGCAAGGATAAGAACTTAGAAACAACTCATCTTCTGAATTTGTTCGTACAGCCTTAAAGCTAACATAATCGCCTACACTAAACACTGTTTGCGAAAACGTCCCTAACGGAATGCCTATTGAGTTCTTGTAATCGATAGATGTATCCATGAGAGACAATGTGCCATCGTTGCCTATTTGCAAATTACCGACTTCTATCAGTATCATATTTCCATAGCAATTATCGAGATACGCTTTTATTATACCATTGATTTGTATCTCCGTTTGCTGCGTGTTTTCTTCATCTTCTTCATCTTTGCAGGAACCGAACAACGTCAGTCCTACAAGAAGCAATCCTGTTATCGACAGAATCGCGTATTTGTTATGTCTTTTCATTTCACCTCCTCTATGCTTATTATTTCAGCCTCTGCAACATCAATAACCGTTGCTATCATATCAATAGGCGTTGATAGTTCTCTGCGATTGAACTTCACATTAACCTTGATCGAATCTTTGTTGCCGAGAACTTTTTCTGCCTTGTCTGGATTACAAACGAAGTATGTACGTGCATTTACTGAATTGTTCTCCAATTTGTAAAAACAATACCATCCGGCATAATCACCGTCTGTAATCTTACGTAACTCGCAATCTTTAAGTTCAACATTCACATCTGTTACTTTTGTAGAGCAATCGGTGCAATCCCCTTCTTCATCTTTGCAGGAACCGAGCAGCGTCAGTCCTGCAAGAAACAATCCTGTTATCGACAGAATCGCGTATTTGCTTTTTATCTTCATATTGTAAATATTATTGTTTTGTTTATTTGTTGTGATTGTCCCGTATTGTTATCGGATAAGGGTTGCCGGAGTGTACGGGAAAACTGCGGCAACCCTCCGTTTGCTAAAATTGTTTTTCCCGATTTGCCAAATCCTTTCGGAGGCGTAAAAAACTATTCCCATGTTTGTTGCTATATTATTCACCGGCAAATATACGAATTATTTTCGTACAAGCATACTTTTGATTGGCAACTTTGTTCTGTGTTCGAGTAAGAGACAAAAGAAAATCGACGGATATGCAGGGTTGGTTACCGTGCGGAAAACGGTAAAGTGTGGTTCGGGGATATAGAAACAGCCGTCCGAGATGTTGTGCTTTCGGACGGCTGCTGCGTTTGTGTCGTTTCCTTTAAGAGGCTTATTGAAGGCTTCTCAAAAAGTCGATACTCTTATGGATAAGTTCGTACATTACTTGGTCGTCTTGTACGAAGTTAACTGTTTTTCTGTACTCCTTGACGAAGTTCTCTATCTTTTCGGAGGACTTCAAGCCTGTCATCTGCTTACGGAAGTCGAAGGCTTGTGCGGCATTCAAGAGTTCTATTGCCAAAACTTTCTCTGTGTTGTTGACAACACGGTATAGTTTGGTTGCGGCATTGGAACCGAATGATACGTGGTCTTCCTGTCCTTGCGAGGAGTCTATCGTATCGACGGATGCAGGGGTGCAGAGTTGTTTGGATTGGCTGACCACCGAGGCTGCACAGTATTGCGGTATCATAAAGCCGGAGTTGACACCGGGCTTTGCCACAAGGAATGAGGGAAGATTGCGTTTCGCTCCTATGAGTTGATAGGTTCTTCTTTCGGATATGGAGCCTATTTCGGCTGTTGCTATGGCAAGATAGTCAAGATTGATTGCCAAGGGTTGTCCGTGGAAGTTTCCTGCGGAGATTACCATATCCAAGTCAGGGAAGACGGTAGGGTTGTCGGTTGCAGAGTTGATTTCGGTTGTTATCACGTCTGCAACATGCTCGATGGCGTCCTTGCTTGCTCCGTGAACTTGCGGAACGCAACGGAAGGAGTAAGGGTCTTGGACGTGTTGTTTGTGTTGCTTGATGATTTCGCTGCCTTCCAAGAGTTCTCTTATGTGTCTTGCTGTTTCGATTTGTCCTTTGTGTGGTCTTACTTGGTGTACAGGGTCAAGGAAAGGTTCTATTCTTCCATCGAATGCTTCCAAGGATACCGCCATTATTCGGTCTGCCAAAACGGATAGTTTTTTAGCTTTGATGACGCACCAAACGGCAAAGGCACTCATGAATTGTGTTCCGTTCAACAATGCCAAGCCTTCTTTTGATTGGAGTTCGATTGCTTGCCAAGAGAATCTGCGGTTGAGTTCTTCTCCGCTTATTCTTTCGCCTTTGTAATCCACTACGCCAAGTCCCAACAACGGAAGGCATAAGTGGGCAAGCGGTGCCAAGTCTCCGGAAGCTCCGAGTGAGCCTTGCTGATATACTACCGGCAAAATGTCGTTGTTGAAAAATTCTATCAATCTTTCCACTGTTTGGAGTTGAACTCCGGAATTGCCATAGGAAAGGGATTGGATTTTGTTCAACAACATTATTTTTACTACTTCGTGAGGAACCTCTTCGCCTACGCCGCAGGCGTGGCTCATCACAAGATTTTTTTGCAGCTGGGAGAGTTGTTCCTTGCTGATGGAGATATTGCACAAAGAACCGAAGCCTGTGGTTACGCCATAGATTGGTTCCTTTTGTGTTTTCATCTTGTTGTCCAAGTACTCTCTGCATTTGATGATTCTTGCTTTGCTTTCTTCTGAAAGTTCAAGCTTCATGCCCTTATGAAGGATTTCATCTACTCTTTCAAGAGTAAGTAATCCGGGCGTTATTTGATGTGTTGCCATATCTTTTATTGTGTTTTTATTGAATGTGCAAAGGTAATGCTTTTTCTAAAATAGTTCTTGTTGTGTTGTCTTTTGAGGCAGTTTTCCGAGATGGGTATATGCAAGCGGCGTTGCTTCTCTTCCGCGGGAGGTTCTCATAAGAAAGCCTTCCTGAATGAGGAATGGTTCATATACTTCTTCAATGGTGCCGGCATCTTCGCCCACTGCCGTGGCTATGGTGCTTATTCCTACCGGTCCGCCTTTGAATTTGTCTATTATTGCAGTGAGTATGCGGTTGTCCATCTCGTCCAAACCGTTCTTATCCACGTTCAAAGCTTCCAAGCCTTCTTTTGCTACTTGGAGGCTTATCCTTCCGTCGGAGAGGATTTGGGCAAAGTCTCTCACCCTCCGCAACAAAAGGTTGGCTATTCGCGGGGTGCCTCGACTGCGTCGGGCAATCTCCACGGCTGCGTCCTCATCTATCGGTGTGGCAAGAATGGAGCTTGAACGCTTTATTATTTTCGATAAGGTGGCATGGTCATAGTATTGCAGGCGGCAGGTAATGCCGAAGCGTGAACGCAAAGGGGCTGTAAGCAATCCGCTGCGGGTTGTCGCTCCTATAAGAGTGAAGGGATTAAGTCCTATTTGCACGCTTCTTGCATTGGGTCCGCTCTCTATCATTATATCTATTTTGTAGTCCTCCATGGCGGAATAGAGATATTCTTCCACTATTGGCGAAAGTCTGTGTATCTCGTCTATGAACAAAACATCGTTTGCTTCAAGGTTGGTGAGTATCCCTGCCAATTCTCCGGGCTTATCCAATACCGGACCGGAAGTCATCTTGACGTTTACGCCCAATTCGTTAGCTATGATGTAGCTAAGCGTTGTCTTACCCAAGCCGGGAGGTCCGTGAAGCAAGACATGATCCAATGCTTCCCCTCTTTCTTTTGCCGCTTGAACAAATATTTTGAGGTTTTTCTTTATCTGACTTTGTCCGGCAAAGCTGTCGAATGCCGAAGGACGCAAAGCCTTCTCGTAATCACTCTCGCTCTTTGTCAATCTCTCCTTTGACGGATTCAAATTCTCGTTCATGCGTTTTTTTCTCTTGCTGTCGTTGTATATTGAACAAAGTTTATTATATTTGCAACTTGAAAAGCGTTGTTTTTCGTTTGCAAAGGTAACAAAATACATGCGTTTGCGAGCTTTGATATGAACAAATAATCTGAATTATGGACACAATAGCAGTAGGAATCGATTTTTCCAAGACATCTTTGGCAGCCATGAGACTTGCGGGAGATATTGCCGCAAGAGCAAAAGCCGATTTATGCGTCATTTGGGTTGAAACAGCGGAAGAAGACCCCAAAACGGCAGAAGCAAAATTGCAAGAACTCACCAAGGAAGCACAACAAAAATTAAGTGAGAACAAAGTCTCTTATCGCATCGTTGAGGGACGAAAAGTATATACGGCATTGAATGCAGCCGTAAAGGAATGCAAAGCCGATTTATTGGTAATCGGAACGCACGGAAACAGCGGATTCGAGGAAAAATTCGCAGGTGCCAATGCCTATAAGACCATAACCATATCGTATGCTCCTGTTTTGACGGTAAGGGAGAACTTTAATTTCGACAAACAGTTGGAAAAACTCGTCATGCCTATCGATTCAACAAGAGATACTCGCCAAAAAGTGCCTTGGACGATAGAGTTTGCACGTATGTTTCCTCATACCACAATTCACGTATTGGGAATACATACCACCAAGAACAAGACCGTTCGCAGCGAGGTGGAGGGATATGTCCGCAGCGTAGAGAAACTGATGGAGAAAGAGCGTGTACCTTATGTTACGGACTTTGTAGATGCAGAGAACACTACGCTTTCGACCATAGAATACGCCGAAAAAATAAATGCCGACCTTATCGTAATCATGACCGAGCAGGAAAAAACACTGCAAAATATCTTCCTCGGTCCGTATGCCCAACAGATGATAAACCAATCGCCTATACCGGTGCTTGCTGTCAGCGTAAGACAAATAAACGGTGAGTCAAGATAAAAATGAAATGAAACATTTGCGTTTTATAAGTCTGTCCGCCTTAGCCCTTTTGCTGTCTTGCAACCTGCATTCGCAGGTTAAAATAATTGCGGACGGAAGATTGCAAACCATACTCGAAAGACATATAGAGTATAACGAGATGTCTCGTTCCATTCAGGGCTATCGTGTAAAGGTAAGCAGCTTTACGGGCAACAATGCAAAGGCAAAGGCTTTTGAACTTAAAGAAGAAATCCAGAGCAAACACTCGGGAATAAGGGCATACGTAACATTCGATGAACCAAACTTCATTGTGAAAGCCGGAGACTTCCTTACACGTTTGGACGCTTACGCTTTGTATGACGAGTTAAAGAAACAGATAAACACAACGCAAATCATAAGGGATTGGATAAACAATCCCGTACTATCCGAGGAAGACCTCCACACACCGGAATACTATGAGGAAGACCTCGAAAAGGATTTTTAAGCACAAAAAACAATAAAACAACAATGGATATAAAGACGTACATAGAAGAAAACAAAGACAGATTTCTTGAAGAGCTGTTTTCACTCATCAGAATACCCTCAATCTCATCAATAGAGGCACATAAACCCGATATGTTGAAGTGTGCCGAGAGATGGAAAGAACTTATACTTGCAGCAGGAGCAGACAAATGCGAAGTGATGCCCACAAAGGGCAATCCTGTCGTTTATGCAGAGAAGATAATCGACCGAAGCAAACCCACAATCCTTATTTACGGACACTATGATGTAATGCCCGTAGATCCTGTGGAACTTTGGAACACCGAACCTTTTGAACCCATTGTCAAAGACGGCTATATCCGGGCAAGAGGAGCCGATGACGACAAGGGACAATCCTTCATGCACGCCAAGGCTTTTGAATATCTCGTTAAGACAAACACACTTCCTTGCAACGTAAAGTTCATGCTTGAAGGCGAAGAGGAGATTGGTTCGGTAAGTCTTTACGATTTTTGCAGCGAACACAAGGAAATGTTGAAGAGCGACATAATCCTTGTATCCGATACTTCCATGTTGGCAGCCGATACCCCGTCCATAACCACGGGATTGAGAGGTTTGGGCTATGTGGAAGTAAAAGTAACGGGAGCAAACCGCGATTTGCATTCCGGATTGTACGGAGGAGCGGTTGCAAACCCTATAAACGTACTCTGCCAAATGATTTCCCGTCTTACGGACGAGAACAACCATATCACAGTGCCGGGATTTTATGACAAAGTACTTATCGTATCCGACGAAGAGAGAGCTTTGATGAACCAAGCTCCTTTCAACGAAGAAGAATACAAGCAAAGCCTCGACATAGACGACCTTCACGGCGAAAAAGGCTACACCACATTGGAGCGTACCGGTATAAGACCGAGCCTTGACTGCTGCGGAATATGGGGAGGCTACACAGGCGAGGGAGCAAAGACCGTCATACCATCGGAAGCACATGCAAAAATATCCTTCCGTCTCGTTCCGGATCAAGACTTTGAAGAAATCACAGAACAATTTGCCACATACTTCAAGAGCCTCGCTCCTTCATCTGTCAGAGTTGAAGTAACACCATTGCACGGAGGCTATGCGTACGTATGCCCGATAGATATGCCGGCATATCAAGCCGCCGAAGCAGCCTACAAGCAAACATACGGCAAACGCCCTATACCTACACGAAGCGGCGGAAGCATTCCGATAGTGGCAGGCTTCGAGAGAATACTCGGAACAAAGTCTATACTTATGGGATTCGGTCTCGGCTCGGACGCAATACACTCTCCGAACGAGAACTATCCTTTGGAACAATTCTTCAAAGGTATAGAAACCATACCGTTCTTCTATAAGGAATTTGCAGAACGCTTATCCAAGTAAATCGAAGAAGAAAACACATGAACAAAAAACCTCAAAGGTTTCATCATGAACCTTTGAGGTTTTCTTTTTCCTACTCCTCCCCTCTCCTTTTGAAACAACAACAAAACCAAACCACAGCTTTTGTGATACACTTCCGCAAAAATATACATGGAGACAATCTTTTCCCTACTCTTTTCGGGCAAAAGAATATTAAAGTAAGCAGATTTGTGCATTGAAGACCTTGAAAGAAGATTTTCATATAGTTTATTCCGCAGAATAAAGCCCTGATTGAAAACGAATACCCCTTGCTTACTCGAACAGAATCATCAAAACTCGGAGAGACAAGTAAGGAAAAAGCGAAATGTTTTCTTAGTGTATTTTTATATCTCGAAATTCGCTTGCAATCTAAGCACCTTTGGCGAGAGTGATGGTTTTGTTTGGGTGCAATGAAATAATTTAGTAATTTTGCCGCTTCAAATAGAAATACCGACAAGATGAAAGGTATAAGAATAAATATCTCGTCCGGTTCACCTTCTCCATGGAAGAAAGGTTTTTGGACAAAGACACTCGTCATGGCTCTTGCCATTTTTATAGCATCGTTGCTTTTTAAGTTTGTCGATGTGAGTTCCATTTTCTCTGCTGTTGCGGCAGCTTTGGTGATAAGCCTTTTGAATGCATTCTTGAAACCTTTGCTTATGCTGATTTCGGCACCGCTTATACTGATGAGCCTCGGACTTTTTCAGTTAGTGATAAATGCCGTAATAGTTCTGCTTACTTCGCATTTGGTTAAGGGTTTTCATGTGGACGGACTTATGGATGCAGTGCTGTTCAGCATAGTTGTTACGCTTATCAGCTTCCTTTTGGATTTGCCTCAAAGGGTAAAGAGGATAAAGGACTCTATTTCTTTCGAGGAAAAGGAAGAGACAGACGATAAAGAGGGTTTTACCGATTATGAAGAGGTAGAGGACAAAGACGCAACCGGCGATACGGACGAAGAAAACAAGAATAAGGATTAAACAAAAAAGCTATTATGCAGGTTTGTCATAAGATAGATGAATTGCTTTCTTGTGTGGATACATTCAAGAGAGAAGGAAAAACAATAGGTTTGTTGCCTACAATGGGGGCTTTGCATGAGGGACATCTCTCTCTTGCAAAGAGAGCAAAGGAAGAGAATGATGTTTTGATATGCAGCGTTTTCGTCAACCCCATACAGTTTAACAATAAAGAGGATTTGGAAAAGTATCCGAGAGATTTGGAAGCCGATGTGGCATTACTTGACGGTATTGCTTGCGATGTGGTATTCGCCCCATCTGCTGAGGAAGTATATGCGGAAGAACCGACGGAGACATACAGTTTCGGAGCTTTGGAACAGGTCTTGGAAGGTCCTCAAAGACCGGGACACTTCAATGGAGTTGCCACAATAGTGCATAAACTCTTCAAATGGGCAAGACCCGACCGTGCATACTTCGGAGAAAAGGACTATCAGCAGATTGCAATCGTCAAAGACTTGGTAAGACAGTTTGCAATACCCGTTCAAATAGTGGAATGCCCTATATACAGAGACGCAGACGGACTTGCAACAAGTTCGCGAAACCGCAGACTTTCTGCCAAAGCAAGGAAGATAGCACCAAAAATACATGAAATCCTCCTTAAATCGGCAAGCTTGGCAAAGGATATGTCGTATTCCCAAATCAAAAGCTACGTAGAGGCTGAATTTGCGATGAGAAAGGATTTTGAATTGGAGTATTTCGAGATAGTAGATGCCAAAACCCTTCAACCGATCAGGCGTCCGAACGAAAACGGAGCCGTAGGCTGCGTAGCAGTGTGGTTGGACGGCGTTCGATTGATAGATATACAAAAATATTGATATGAAAAGATTTTCCGTATTTGTTTCTCTGCTTTTTGTTGCGGCTGTTGCCATTGCTCAAAGCAGCGTGGAGGAGTATCGTTTCTTCACGATACCGCAAGCCGACGACTATGAAGGGAAAGTGGTCAGTACATTCATTGCCCATAAAAACAACGAACATCGCAACAAAGCGGTGCTTTATCTGCACGGTTACAACGATTATTTCTTTCAATACCAAATGGGAGACAGCGTCATAGCCCATGGCATGGATTTCTATGCCGTGGAATTGAGAAAATACGGCAGAAGCAAATTGGAAAATCAAACATGGTTCGAACTGAAAGACCTTTCGGAATACTATGCCGATATAGACAGTGCAATAGCCCGCATAAAGGCAGCAGGAACAGAGGATATTTACTTCCTTGCCCACTCCACAGGAGGTTTGATTGCCTCATTATATTTGAACGACAGGCAAGAGGAAAGCAGCATAAAGGCAGCTGTCTTCAATTCTCCTTTCTTGGATTTCAACTTTTCAAAAGTTGTACGCAACGGATTGATACCTACCTTGGCTTTTTTCAGACCCGTGGCAGGCAAGTTGAAAATATCGCAAGGCAAAAGCCGTGTCTATGCCAACAGTCTTTTGAAAGACTATGAAGGAGAGTGGGAATTCGATACATTGATGAAGTTTCCTGTTTCCCCTTCCGTCAGCATAAATTGGTTGAGTGCCATAAAGAGAGGACATCGCAGGGTTAAGAAAGGTTTGAACATTGCCTGCCCTGTTTTGGTCTTGAGTTCCGACGCTTCAAACGGCGATGCAGCGACAAGCGACCGCGTTTTGAACTATAAGCATATAATGAAACGTGCCGACCGTTTGGGTAATAATATCAGCAAAAACACTATTCACAACGGAAAACACGACCTTGCATTAAGCATAAAGCCGGCAAGGGACGAATTTTACAGGCAGATGTTTGACTTCATCGCCGCTCACTGAGCAGTCGATGAAGTCTTCGCAAGCCTTTTCAGCCTTTGATATGTATTACTTTCTTGCTTGCGAAAAATTCATCATCAAAGTAATCGCTTATATTGAAGACTTGATATTTTTTATTCACCTTTGAAAGCTCCTCCGTCAAGTCTCCGCCTTTCAGGTAAAGAATTCCATTCGACATATCGTGATATTGAATATTTGAAATCTTTCCCCTCGTCCACGGAATAAAGTCTTCGAATGTGGTAACGGCACGGCTGACTATGAAATCGAACTTTCCGTTCACCTTTTCCGCCCTTATCTGTTCGCTCCTCACGTTTTTCAAACCCAAAGCCTCCGTAATGGCTTGCACAACCTTTATTTTCTTGCCGATGGAATCAACCAGAAAGAAATTTGTTTTCGGAAACATCACAGCCAAAGGCAAGCCCGGAAAACCGCCTCCCGTACCTATGTCGAGAATTTCGCAATTAGGTTTGAACATGCAGACTTTCGCTATTGCCAAAGAGTGAAGTATATGATGTATGAAAAGGTTTTCCGTATCCTTTCGCGAGATAAGATTTATTTTCTCGTTCCATTGCAAAAACTCCTTGCCGAAACTTTCGTACAAATCCAACTGCCGCTCTTCCAAAAAGGGGAAATAGCGTTTCAATTCCTCTCTCATATCTTATTGTTCTATACTTGTTTCGGGATACATGCTTTTCCAAAGACCGGCATCGTCCATTAAATACTTCTCGAACCAAGCAAAGATGGTTTTATTCCAAGCAAGACGCTTTTTATAATCCATTATGCCATGGTCTTCGCCCTTTATGCTGATAAACTGCACCTCTTTGCCCAAAATCTTCAAGGCATTGTACATCTGAATGCTTTCTCCTATAGGTACATTGGTGTCGGAAGTTCCGTGCAGAAGCAGTAAAGGTGTATTGATTTTATCAGCCGAGAAAAGAGGCGAATGTTCCGTATAGAGCTTTGCCGCATTCCACGGATAGGAGTTCGCACTTGCCGCAGCCGAATAGCTGTATCCCCAATAACCTTCACCCCAATAAGAGGTTATGTTCGATATGCCGGCATGTGATATTGCTGCCGCAAAAATATCGCTGTGGCTTATAAGATATTGGGTCATGAATCCGCCGTAGCTTGCTCCCATACAAGCTATTTTGTCCTTATTTATGAATGAATGTTCCTTGCAAAAAGCCTTTACACTTGATATTATATCGTCCGCCGTGCCTTCACCCCATGAATTGACATGCCTTGCTGCGAACTCCTGTCCGTATCCTATGGTGCCTGACGGGTTAAGAACATAGACGACAAAACCTCTCGCAGTGTAAAGATAAGGACTGTATCGCGAATTGAACGTTCTGTCGCTCGGCAAGGTACCTCCGTAATAATAAACTATCAAAGGATATTTCTTTTGCGGGTCAAAGTCGCTCGGCAAATAGTATCTGCCTTCAATCATTCCGCTTTTCGTCTTATTGTTCCATACTTCCATTTTGCCCAATTCCCAACTCTCGTATTCTTTCTTCTGCGGGAAATAAATCTCACGGCTCTTTCCCGAGGAGTACTCGAACAAACGCTCCGGCTTGTCGTAATTTTGTCCTATTAAAAGCCCGAATGAAGCGTCCTCGGTGCAAGCGAATGAACTCACGACATCGCAAGGCAAAGGCAATTTCTCCACCCTCCTGTTATCCTTGGGATAAAAAACATACACATTCACGGAATCCTTATCCGTACAGTTCAATATAACCTTGTCTTTCTTTACATCGAAATTGTTTATCGAGGGATTGAAATCCGCCAATAAGGCTTCCGCCTTGCGGCTTTGTCTGTTCCATGAAAGTATCGTCTTTTGGAACAAATTAGGTATCTGATTTTTCTTCACTCTTGCAGAAACGGACTCGAATGCCTCGCAAGAAGCAAGCAGCAAAAGAGTGTTCTCATCGGCATACTTCGCATCCTCCACGAAAGCATCGGTGAACAAAGTGTCAAGGGTCATGGTTTTGAGGTTCAACTCGTAGAAGCTGCGATACAAGAAAGGTCTTTTGGTATAATCCTCTTCGCCAAGCGATATAAGCAAACGCTCATCATTCCAAATATCACACAAAGCCACCCCGCGATGAGAAAATGTCAACCTTTGCAAACTCTTATTGCCCAAACGGTAAAGCCATAAATCGCTTCTATCACGCCAATTTGCATTCGCCCTGTCTTCCGGAGAAAGCAAGCGATTCAAATCCCCTTTCTTTTTTGCGAACTTCTCACTTACCGAAACGATGAAAGCCTGTTCGTTATCCAAGAATTTGATTTCTCCGTACGGCACATTCTCTGCCACCACCTCGCTTTCCATTGTCTGCGGATTGAAAACCACCAAACTGTTGCAGCCGTTTATCTCCTCCGTATGGTAAAGCAAATCGCTTTTTGGCAGCCAATTCGTATAGAAATGTCTGTCGCTCTCCATCAACAGCCTGTCTCCATCTGTGCTTCTGAGCTGCCATGCCCATCGGTTCTTGCCCTTGCTGTCGGTATCATGGAATTTCAAAAGATAATACTTCGCATTCGGAGATAATTCCACCGAATAAAGATGTCTGCCGCCCAACATTGCCTCCAAGGACAAGGCTTGCTTTGCCTCCATCGGTTTTGCTTCCGCATGCTCTGCCTCATACAGGAGTTTCAATTCACTGTCCTTGCCGCATGAAAGAGTGATATATATATCATAAACACCCTTTTCATACTTACCCTCAAAAATAAGAGTATCCCTTTCCTCGTTTTTCTTTTCCTTTGTGCCAATGGCGAAATCCGCCTTTAAGGCAGAAGAAGCAATAATCGAGAACTTGATGTTTTCCTGCTTGGAAACAAAGAGTTTGAAACCTGCTGCGATAATCTTCCTGCCCTCACCCGCTTCGTTGAGACGAAAGAAACCTGCTTCATCGGCACGAATGCTGCGAATACAGTCCTTACGACTTCCCGCAAAGGAGAAATCCACCAAAGCGTCAAAGCCCTTACCGTTATTATCCGTTGAATCCAACATTATCGGAAGCAGCTCCGCATACTCTCCGAAGAGGTTCAAGACTTCCACATTCCTTTGTGCCGAAAGGCTTAGAAGGCTCAGGCACAAAACAAGCAACAAACATAATTTTTTCATATCCGTTGAATTTTACCGATTTGCAAAGGTATGTATTTTTTCGCAAAGCCGAGAAGACAAATTCCCATTCAAATTCTTTCTCCGCATAGCGACTTTTGCGAAACGCCCTTAGGAAAAATCGAAATGCCGTTTCATTTCAGCGAAATACCGAAAGAATTTATTGAAACGCCATTATACGAAAGGCTTGATTTGCAGACTTTCCGACAAAGCCGATATTACTGCGACATAAAGGCGAAGGGAAAATAAAAACGGGGGCAAAAAGCCCCCGAAAGTGATGATTGGAAGATTGCCTTCTATTCGACAATCAATTTTTGAGTATTGACATTGTTTCCGCTTATCACTCTGATGTAATATACGCCGCTTGCAAAGCTGCTTGTATTGAGTTCGTATGTCTCGCTGCCTGCTTGCAAATCCTCCGTTTGGAT
>URCX01000043.1 GCA_900546465.1 uncultured Bacteroidota bacterium
AATGTTCAACTTTACAAAAAAGAAAACCATCGTCCTCGGGTATGCTTCTTGCAAGCAAAGCAAAGGCTTATTCAACAAAATAGTTCAATACGACAACCTGAGAACAGCCATAAATTACATAGGACTCGCCCTTTGCGGACAACCCTATATGGGAGACGGCAGAAATTTGGCATACAGAAAGGATTTATTCTTTAAGGCAGGCGGATTTACCAAACATTACAACCTTACGCTTGGTGAAGATGACATCTTTATCAGCAGCGTAGCAAATTCGCAAAACACAACCGTTGCACTATCTCCCGAAAGTTTCGTTACCTTTGAACAAAAACGTAATAAAAGCGATTGGAGAAAACTGAAAAAAGAAAGAATTGCAAGCCATCGTTTCTTCAAATTCAAACATAAATTCCTGCTTTCCCTACTGCCCCTATCGACTTTTTTGTTCTACGCCGGTGTAATAAGTCTTGCCTTTTTGGCGTTCCCATACCAATACATCATTCTTGCATTGGTATTGAAATTCATCTTGCAGATGGTCGTATATTTCAGAGTGTGCAAACGTTTAGGCGTAAAAAAAATACACCTTTTTGCACCATTGTTTGAAATATACTTCTTATTCTTCGATGCGAAAATGAGAATAATATCGTTGTTCAGCCGAAAAGCATAATGAAAGCAAATTGCAATCTGTCGGATAAAGCAAACAAAGATTACGAATTGGTAATCAAAGCAAGAGACGAAGGCGATCAAAAAGCCTACGCCGCCTTGATGAAAGCATATAGAGACCCTGTATATTATATGCTTTTGAAGATGACGGGCAGCATAACCGATGCAGAAGACTTAACCATAGAAGCCTTCGGCAAAGCTTTCAGAGCAATCGACTCTTATACTCCAAACTTTGCGTTTAGTACCTGGTTGTTTCGCATAGCCACCAACAACTGCATAGATTTCATCAGAAAGAAACGTACCATTACCGTTTCGATGGACAACCTTTATACAGATATTGACGGAGAAGAAAGAGGCATAAACATAGCCTCCGAAAACCTCGATCCGGAAGAAAGTATTATAGACAGACAAAAGAAAGCCGCCATGCGGGATATTGTATCCCGTTTGAAGCCTCATTACAGGATTTTGATAGAACTGCGATACTTCGATGAAAAAACCTACGAAGAAATTTCCGAACAACTGCAAATGCCTATAGGAACGGTCAAAGCCAAGCTCTTTCGAGCGAAAGAATTCCTTTTGCAGTTGGTGAAAAATTGCAAAGAACTACAATAATTTCATTATGACAGCAATATCCTTACAGCCATTGTACCCTCTCGGCTGCAAAACCAAGCAAGAGGACGAAGCCACGGCAAGACATATTTACGAAACCTCCTTTCCCGAAGATGAAAGAAGAGATTTCTCACAAATGAAGCCACTCTCGGAAAAAGCCCCCTTTGTGTTCAACCTCATAAAAGCAGAGGACGACCAAGTCATAGGCATAATAAGCCTTTGGAACTTCGATACATTCACCTATATCGAACATTTTGCCATATCCGATGTCATAAGAGGAAAGGGAACAGGCTCCAAGGTATTGCAGCTTTTGAAAAGCAAGACACAAACCCCTATAATCTTTGAAGTGGAATTGCCACAAACGCAACAAGCACGCCGACGCATAGAATTTTACCGCCGTCATGACTTTGACATACAGCCCTACAAATACATACAACCACCATACGACAAAACCAAACAAAGCCTCGAAATGCACATCATGACTAACCTGAATACACAGCCGGACAAAGCAACATTCGACCATATAGTCCGAACACTATATATCTACGTCTATCAACTCTCCACCGCTAAGAAATAACCCTCTATCCCTAATCTAACCCAATCGAAAGGCGTTTCGTGATAAATAAAACGCCGTTCCGGAAAATTCTTTCGGCGTTTTAATTTTTCAGAACGGTGTTTCAAAAACGGAAACGGCTGTTTCCTTTCAACGAAACAGCCGTTGTATAATTCTGTTGTGCTTTACAGATTGAGTTTGTTGTATGCCAATAACCATCTTTCGGGGACTCTTCCTTCCATTGCTTCTTCGTAATCTTTGAAAGTACAAGGTACAAGAAAATGACGGAGGTATTTCTCTTGCATTTCGCCGGGGCAGGAGACTTGCATCCACCATCGTTCGCTTTTCTTGCTTTTGAAAAAGATTATGGTCATATCGTTAGGCATAAGGACGCTGAATTTATAATAGTTCTTGGTGTCTTTGTACGGAAAATCGTTCTTACGCCAGTTGTATCCCTCGATGAAGTACCAGAGGGCGTGCGATATAATTTGGGCTGTGCGGCGGTTATTGTCTTTTTTCTCGTCATAGTTATATATTCCGACCGAAGTAAGTTTGTCGCTCATGCCTGCGAAATTGAGTATCTTGCAAAACTCCTCGCCGTATAGTCCGTGCGGATTGTCGCTGCATGGAGAGTCTGAGGCTCTTATTACTCCAATATCCGCTATCAGCATATCGGCATTGCGGATAAGGGGTTCGGTTTGTTCGACTTGGTTCTGTATTTCGCCCAAACGGTATATTTCGAACTTCATTTGCTGCATTAAATCTATGGCTTCCGGTGCCACAAGGTATGTCTGGTAGGCTGCATGGGTGTAATTGAAGAGATAGTTGGGTTGATTGCAGAAAATATAAGTCAGATAGTTATCAACGTTCATCTCAGCGTTCAAATCCTTGAAGTCGAATTTGCTGTCGAGATTGAAGATGTTTATTATCTGTCCTATTTGTTCGTATGCCTTATAGTTCCCTGCCGCCATATCGTTGTCGCCTCCCAAGATGACGGGTATGATTCGGTTTTGAAAGAGGGTACTGCATACTTCTGCCAAAGCGGAATAGGTATCGTTGCGTGTTTTGCCTCTTTGCAGATTGCCAAGGTCAAGGATTTTTATGCGTTTGCGGTGTTGTTTGAGTTTGTAAAACTCTTTCCTTATGGTGTCTGCCGCATAAGTTTGTTCCTTTGTCGTATCGGTTTCGCTGCTTCCTACTCCTATAATCGCCATATCGGCTATTATGTTTTTCAAGTCTCCTTTGAAAGTTTGAGAGAGACTGTTTGTATTGATGATTTTGGCGATACTGTCATCTTCAAGCTCGTTTAAGCCCAAACGTTCCGTATCTATGGGTTTGAAGTATATGCTTATATCCATTTCGTTTCTTTTTATAATCTTCTGATATCGGCTCCGAGTTTGTTCAATCGAATGTCGATGTCCTGATAGCCGCGGTCTATTTGTTCAATATTGTCTATTATGCTTGTGCCTTCTGCTGATAGGGCTGCTATAAGCAAGGCTACTCCGGCTCTTATGTCCGGGGAGGTCATGCGAACGCCTCTCAATGGGTATTTTCTTTCGGAACCTATGACCGTTGCCCTGTGCGGGTCGCATAAGATGATTTGAGCTCCCATGTCTATCAGCTTATCAACGAAGAACAATCGGCTTTCAAACATCTTTTGGTGTATAAGCACACTGCCTTTTGCCTGTGTTGCCACCACTAAGGCTATGCTTATCAAATCCGGAGTAAATCCCGGCCATGGTGCATCGGATATACTCATTATGGAACCATCTACAAATTTTTCCACTTCGTAGATGTCTTGTTGCGGAATGTGCAAATCGTCGTCTTTGACTTCGATTTTGATTCCGAGTTTTCTGAATGTGTCGGGAATAATGCCGAGTTGCTTTACATTGACTTGCTTTATTGTGATGTCGGAACGGGTCATTGCGGCGAGGCCTATGAAACTTCCGACCTCTATCATATCGGGAAGAAGTCTGTGTGTGCAACCTTTGAGAGAGTCGATACCCTCAATGGTGAGCAGATTGCTTCCGACGCCGGATATTTTTGCCCCCATATTGTTGAGCATTGTGCAGAGTTGGAAAAGATACGGTTCGCAAGCAGCGTTGAATATGGTTGTCGTTCCTTCCGCCATGCAGGCTGCCATGACTAAATTGGCTGTTCCCGTAACGGAAGCCTCGTCCAAAAGCATGTAGCATGCCTTCAAACGATCGCATTTCACTTCGTAAGCTCTGCTTTCGGGAGAATAGCTGAAATGTCCCCCCAATTTCTCGAAACCGAAGAAGTGTGTATCCAATCTTCTTCTGCCTATCTTATCACCCCCCGGGGTAGGAATGTGAGCTTTGCCGAAACGAGCCAACATGGGACCTACCAACATTATAGAGCCTCGCAGAGAGGAAGCCATCTGAGCATAACGCTCCGTATAGATGCGGTCTATTTCCACTCTGTCTGCTTGAAAGGTGTAAGTGTTTGCGGCAGGTTTGTGTACCTTTACGCCGAGATATTCCAAAAGTTCTATTAACTTGTTTACGTCTCTTATGTTAGGTATATTTTCTATTGTAATTTCTTCATCACTTAGCAAAACCGCACAAATTACTTGCAAGGCTTCGTTTTTTGCACCTTGCGGCACTATCTCTCCGCTGAGGATTTTACCGCCTGTTATTTCAAAAGAACTCATGCTTTATTTTTTCTGTCTGTTGTTTGTCTTTTTTCTGTTGCCTTGTTGGAGATGATTTTTGGCTTTTACTTGCGAATGATTATTCAAAAGTCTCTTTGTGCTGAGGAGTTTGAAGTCTTCTTGCAATTTCAACTGACCGTGAGAAAGCTGTTCAAAGTGTTTCAAAATCATTTCATCATCACAACTGTTCACGTTCCATTGTAAATAAGCCTTTTTCAAGTATTGGGCAATCATTCCTATAAGAACGTTTTTCTCCTCACCCTCCGGCATGGTGATAACCTTATCGATGACGTTTTCTATCAGCTTTCCGTATGGACGAAAACGTATCATGGAACTCTTATAAGCCAATCTCTCCGGTTTGGTATCCAATTCCTCTTTCACCGGTTTGGGGTAGGGAGAGTCCACGTCCAAACGATAGTCCGACATAATGAACAAATGATCCCAAAGTTTATGCTTGTAATCGCTTAATTCTTTCACTGAAGGATTTACCTGAGCCATGGCATTTATGATTATGCCGGCAAAAGCAGTCCTCTTCTCTCTGTCCTCTATCGTTAAGGCGTAATCAACCAAGCCTTGTACATTACGACCGTATTCCGGTATGTTTAACTTTTCTCTCTCTGTGTTATATTTCATTTTGTGTACTTTTTCAGTTTCGCAAATTTCAAAATCAAAGTTTTCTCTCCGTTATCGACAAAATCGACAACGGCTTTGCTATCGGCTCCCTTGCCTTCCATGCTTATTATTGTCCCTTTGCCGAATTTATTATGGTAAACTTCTTCGCCTACTATACACTTTGCCGGCTCGGTGAACTCACTTGCGTTCTCTTCTCTTCTTTCCGCTTTCTTGGTGTAAAGATTGCTTTTGAGGCTTGTGATAGGTTTACGTTTGCTTTCAAAGAGAGGTAAAACTTTCTTGGGCTTTTCCTCTCCGAATGCAGGCAGTTGTCTCTTGCCGTTCGGGCAATCCAAATATTCTTTGGCTATATCGTCAATAAACCTGCTCTTTTCCGAAAAGATGATTTGCCCGTATTTATATCTCATCGTGGCACAACTTAGCGTAACGCTTTGCTTTGCTCTGGTCAGAGCAACATAAAACAAACGTCTTTCCTCTTCTGTGTCAGTTCTTGAAGCAAGGCTGAGAGTGGAAGGAAACAAATTCTCCTCCATTCCGACAATAAACACATCTTCAAACTCCAATCCTTTGGAAGAATGTATCGTCATAAGGCTTACGCAGTTCGTATCGTCCTCCTCTTTGTCCGAATCAGTCAACAGGGAAATCCTTTGCAGAAATACATCCAAGGTTTTATCCTCCACGGAAATCTCCTCACCGGTCAATTCATCTATTATATTCTCCTCTTCTGCCTCCGTGAACGATTGCAAGGCGGCAAGTAATTCTTCTATATTCTTAACTCTGTCTTCCTCAGTGTTCAAGGTCTCGATAATCCTGCTTTGCCGTATAATCTTCTCGCCCAACTCAAAGGCGTTATCCGTATAAAGTAAAGAAGAAAAAGCTCCTATCATTGAACAGAAATCCCGCAACTTCGCAACAGCCGAAGACGTCAAACCGTGTTCGGAAAGATTATCCGCATAAACCGCCTCGAACAAAGAACAATCCAAAGCATCGGCAGCTATATGCAACCTGTCCATACTGGTTTGCCCAATACCCCTTGCCGGATAATTCACAATCCTCACAAACGCCTCATCGTCCTTATTATTTACCACCAAACGCATATAAGCCAATACGTCCTTGATTTCCTTTCGCGAATAGAAAGACGTGCCGCCATAAAGCCTGTACGGAATATTCTTCAACCTCAAAGCATCTTCAAATGCTCTCGATTGACTGTTCGTTCTGTACAATATGGCAAAATCGCTGTATGCACAACCTTCCGTCATCTTCTGCTTTATCCTGTTGCAAACGAACTCCGCTTCCGCCTTATCGCTTTCCAGAGAACGAAATTCGATCTTGTTACCCTCAGGGTTGTCTGTCCATACAGTCTTCTTTATTTGCTCTATATTCTTTTCAATAACAGAATTGGCAGCATTCACAATATTACCCGTAGAACGGTAATTCTTTTCCAACTTAAAAAGATGTACATTATCGTAATCCTTCTTGAACTTCAAAATATTTTGAATGTTCGCACCCCTGAACGCATATATACTCTGAGCATCATCACCCACAACACAGATATTGCCATGCCTTGAAGCCAAAGCCTTCACAATAGCATACTGAGCATGGTTTGTATCCTGATACTCGTCAACCATTATATAACGAAACCTCTGCTTATATTTCTCTGCCACATCTGGAGCCATTAGCAACAACTTATACATATTGAAAAGCAAGTCATCGAAATCCATAGCCATATTCTTTCGCAACCTCTTCTCATATTCCACGAATATTTCCGCCATTGCAGGCCTGCCAGCCACAGCATCTTCCGAGCGGAACGACACATCTTCCATATACTCCGATGCCGAGACAAGAGAACTCTTAGCCTTGGAAATACGATCGGCAATGGAAGAAAGATTATATGCCTTATTATCCAAGCCCATATCCTTGACAACGGATTTCAAAAGCGACTTGCTGTCGGAAGTATCGTAGATAACAAAGTTCTTCACATAGCCCAACTTCTCCGCCTCCAACCTCAAAATTCTGGCAAACACAGAGTGGAAAGTCCCCATAAGAATAGCCTTGGCTTTATCACCAATCAAGGAAACAATTCTCTCCTTCATTTCCTTTGCGGCTTTGTTTGTGAAAGTCAAAACCAAAATAGAATAAGGCGACGCACCACATTCCAAAAGGTGAGCCACCCTGTAAGTCAACGTACGGGTCTTACCCGAACCCGCCCCCGCAACAATCATGACAGCCCCCTCACATTGAGCAGCCGCCACACGTTGTTGTTCATTCAATTCGTCCAAAAGCATAAGCAAAGGATATAGTCTATAACTCGCAAAAGTACGAATAAAATCTCATACGGCAATAAATATGAAATGAAAAAGCAGTAATGGTAAAGAATATGAAGAGAGGAGTGTTACTATGAGTTGTAGAAATCATAGAAGCCGTAGTAATTACAGAAGTTATAGAAAATCGAAGTCACTAAAAGAGCAAATGTACTTTCTGACATACGTTCTTTATTCTTTGTACTCTCTTAGTTTTTTCCGAGAAATCCGTTCAATCCGGGTTAGTAATTACTTTTGCCAACTCTATTTTTTCTTCGGTTTGGTTTGTACTGTCTTTACCCTTCTTCAATGGCTTTTGCGACTTCTTGAACCGGGGTTTATTTCGGTTGGGCAGAAGTTAGTGCTTTTACATCTTTTTGAAGTACTGCAATGCTTCTATGATGTCTTCATCTGTTTTGAGGAATGAGGGGTAGAAGTATTGGTCTCCGTAAAGATTTTGTGCTATGTAGGCTTTCATGAGTTGCTTTACTTCTTTTGTTTCGGCTGTTGTCAGCCTGCCTTGCGTAGCATTTTGTTCTCTTGCGAAGTTCAGCATGCTTTGATAGAAGTCCTCACTTACCGTATAACGGTTCAAGAAGTCGTCTCCGTCTTTATAGGTACCGAAGTTGTTGCGATTGCGATCCACATAGTCGAAGCAGTATTTGTAAATCAAGCCTTTTTTTAGCAGGGTGGTATAGTACTCGCTCCTTTTGTAGTTGTAGTATGGCAATTCCACATCCGGTTCTATTCCTCCGCCTCCATAGACGATTCTTCCTTTCTTTGTCTTGTATTTCAACGAGTCTGCATGCGATATTGTATCGCTGTGTTTTTCCATGTTGGCGTAGCGTTCTATGAAGTCGGCAAAATATTTTTCGGGGTCGCCCGATATGTAAGGTCTTTGTATGCAACGGCCGCTCGGGGTATAGTAACGTGATACGGTAAGCCTGATTGCCGAGCCGTCAGGCAGTTCTTTCTGTTCTTGAACCAAGCCTTTGCCGAAAGTCCTTCTGCCGATTATTATTGCCCTGTCGTTGTCTTGCAATGCTCCGGAGACTATTTCGGAAGCCGAAGCGGAGATTTCATCTATCAGAACTATGAGTTTGCCTTTTTCAAAGATTCCTTCGGAAGTTGCAAAGTAGTCGTTTCTGCCTCTATATCTGCCGTTGGTGAAAACTATAAGGTCGTCTTCGGGCAGAAATTCGTCTGCAATTTTTATTGCTTGGTCAAGGTAGCCGCCTCCGTTGGCTCTCAAATCGAATATAAGTTGCTTTGCTCCCTTGTCTTGCAGTTTCAGAAGGGCGGAATGTACCTCTGAATAGGAGTTGGCAGTGAATTGAGAGAGTTTTATGTAGCCTGTAAGTTTGTCAAGCATGCCGTAATAATCTACGCTGTGGATAGGAATCGGAGCTCTGGTGATATTGTAGTTTATGGTTTTGTTTACTCCTGAACGATGTACGGAAAGGGAAACTTTGGTGCCTTTTTTGCCGCGAAGAAGTTTGAATGCTTTATCGTTGCTTATGTCTTTTCCTGTTACGTTTTTGCCATCGACCTTAACGATACGGTCGCCTGCCATTATGCCTGCTCTTTGTGAAGGTCCCGGATTGATGGTTTGCAAAACCACTATGGTATCTTCGATTATTCTGAATTGTATTCCCACTCCGTCGAAGTTGCCTTGCAAGACTTCGTTCTCCTTTTTGATTTCTTCAGCCGTCATATAAACGGAATGAGGGTCCAAATCGGCGAGAAAACTCCTTATTGCTTCGTCTTGCAAGGAGTCCATATTGACTTTATCGACGTATTGGCTGTCGATGAGTGAAAGAATGTAGTCTATCTTGCCTCCTTTGGTAGGAAAATTACGGTCTTTACTTGCGGGTATAAGGTAAAAACCAAGAACGACCCCTATGACTGCCGCAATAGCTGCAACGACAGGGGTCTTGTATCTCTTATTCATTTCAATAAATGTTTTATTTGCTTATCCACTTCTGCACTTCTTCAAGTTTGAGTGCAGGAATGTCGAGTTTGTTTTTCTTTCTCAAACCGTTCAAATCGTTGAACAATTTGTTAGGATTGGCGTTTTGAAGGTCTTCGATTTTGCTTATGCCGCTTTGCCTCAAAGGTGCAATCCATTCTTGCGGCACTCCGCATTCCATGAATTGGGCATCTGTTGCGACAACAGGTTTTTTCTCCGGTTTCATTTGAGGGAAAAGAAGTACGTCCTGTATGGACGCATTGCCTGTCATCAGCATGCAAAGACGGTCGATGCCTATTCCCATTCCGGAGGTGGGCGGCATACCGTATTCCAAAGCTCTTACGAAGTCGTAATCTATGTACATGGCTTCGTCATCGCCTCTTTCCTGTAATTTCAATTGGTCTTGAAATCTCTCCAACTGGTCGATAGGGTCGTTCAATTCGGAATAAGCGTTTGCCAATTCCTTACCGTTGACGAATAATTCAAACCTTTCGGTCAAGCCTTCGACCTTTCTGTGCTTTTTCGTCAAAGGAGACATCTCCTTAGGGTAGTCGTATATAAATGTAGGCTGAATGTAATGTTCCTCACATTTGGCTCCGAATATTTCATCTATCAATTTACCTTTACCCATGGTGTCATCGACCTCTATGCCGAGGCTTTTGCAGGCAGCGAACAACTGTTTCTCGTCCATTTCATAAATATCGCAGCCGGTATATTGAAGAATGGAATCCCTCATGCTTACTCTTGCGAAAGGACGTTTGAAATCCACTTCCTTGTCTCCTATGTTCACTTTCGTGCCGTTGTGAAGAGCAAGGGCAACACGTTCTATCATCTCTTCGGTGAAGTCCATCATCCAATTATAATCCTTGTACGCCACATAGATTTCCATACATGTGAACTCAGGATTGTGTGTGCGATCCATGCCTTCGTTTCTGAAATTGCGGGAGAACTCATACACTCCGTCGAATCCGCCCACTATCAGTCTCTTCAAGTAAAGTTCGTTGGCTATTCTCAAATAGAGAGGTATGTTAAGAGTGTTGTGGTGCGTTATGAAAGGTCTTGCGGCAGCTCCTCCCGGGATTGGTTGCAATACGGGGGTTTCTACTTCAAGGTATCCGTGTTCGTTGAAGAAGTTTCTCATCGTATTGATGATTTTCGTCCTCTTCACAAAGGTGTCTTTGACCGAAGGATTGACAATCAGATCCAAATAACGTTGACGGTATCTTTGTTCCGTGTCGGTGAATGCGTCATACACTTTGCCGTCCTTCTCTTTCACCACCGGCAAAGGTTTTACGGATTTGCATAAAACGGTCAATTCTTTGACATGAATCGAAATTTCGCCCATTTGAGTTGTGAAAACGTATCCTTTCACGCCTATTATGTCGCCTATGTCAAGCAGTTTTTTGAAAACGGTATTGTACATCGTTTTGTCTTCTCCATGACATATTTCGTCTCTTTTGATGTAAAGTTGGATTTTACCGTAGCTGTCTTGAAGTTCGGCGAAGGAAGCTGCTCCCATTATACGACGGGACATTATCCTTCCGGCTATTGAAACCTCTTGATACAGGTTCGTATTGCTTGGATAATTACTTAGGATTTCGCTTGTGTTTACATTAACGGGATACAAAGGTGCGGGATACGGGTCTATGCCGAGTTGTCTTAATTGTTCCGCAGCCTGTCTTCTAAGTATTTCTTGTTCGCTCAATTCGTTACTCATGTCGTAATCTTGTTGTTTCAGACTGCAAATTTACGGATTTATTCCCAAACAATGCTTTAGTATTCGGGCTTTTCGGAAGAAAGTAAGAGGAAAACGAATATTTTTTACGAGGCAATGGTTCGCTTTTCAGGAAAAGTAGTAATTTTACAAACTCGTTTCAGAGTTTACAAAGATATATTTTTTGACTGATATGAATGGTTTTCAAAAGAAGTTGTCGGCCTTGGTAGCGGAGTTTGAAAGAGCCGGCAGAAGAGTATGCGAGAGCGAGAGGGTATCCCGCCTTGATATTGATGTACTTAGCGAAAAGATGAGGCAGATGTATGATTTTCTTTTGTCCTCCGACCTGAACGGAATAGAAGAAATGAAGCATGTATTGCCTGTGCCGGAAGAGTTATTCGCCGAAAGGGTGGAGGTAAAACTTGAAGAGCCTGCAATCGAAACGCCGATTGACAAAAATAAAACGGCGTTTGAAAAAATTGAAACGCCGAAAGAAAAAATTGAAACGGCGATTCGTAAAGAGCCTGAGCAAGTGATTGAAAATAAGGAGGAAGATACAGCAGAGGAAAAGGAGGTGATAGAACTTGTAAAGGAGGAACCGAAGCAGGAGGAAATCGTTTCTCTTGAGCCTGAGAAGGAAAAAACGGAGGAAAGTGCAGCGGAAGAAGAGATTGAAGAGGAAAAGCAGCAGGAGAAAGAGCAGGAGAGCAAGGACAGCCGTTCATCCGTTTTGAGTTATCTGCACCATAATATAATGCGTGAGGGTGAGGAGAAGCCCAAACCGCAGGTGGGTTCAACCTTGGACTTATTTGCCGAGAAAGCTCCCTCCATTGCAGAACGCTTCGAGAGTCGCACAAGAAGCGATTTGAGAACTGCAATAGGGGTTAGCGAGAAATTTATGTTCATCAACGATTTGTTTTCCGGCAATTTGAAAGAATATACCGATTTTATCAATAAGTTGAATGAGGTAACGACTTGGGACATGTCCAAATTGATAATAGAAGAAACCAAACAGAAGAAAAAATGGGCTGCCTCTTCCTTGGCATATACCACTTTGCAGGATTTGATACACAAACGTTTTGAAAAATAAGAGATGAGCAGGGTTTTCATTTTTTCAGCCCCTTCGGGCAGTGGCAAAACCACCATATTGAGGAAAATTTTCGAGAAAATGCCCGATACTTTCGGCTTCTCAGTCTCGGCAACCAATCGTCCTGCACGTGAGGGCGAGAAAGACGGAAAGGATTACTACTTTCTCTCAACCGAAGATATGAGACAGAGAATAGAAAAGGGCGATTTCCTTGAATGGGAGCAGGTTTATGAGGGACGTTATTACGGCACGCTGAAATCCGAACCCGACAGAATAGCCTCGGAGGGTAAGATAGCCGTTTTTGATGTTGATGTGAAAGGCGGAATAAATATAAAGAAGATGTTGAAAGACGATGCCTTTGCCATTTTCATCATGCCGCCGAGTGTGGAGGAACTTCGCAAACGCCTGCAAGGCAGAAATACCGAGACGGAAGAGGATTTGCAAAAAAGACTTTCAAGAGCCGAAATGGAAATAAAACTTTCGACCGAGTTCGATAAGGTGGTTCTGAACGATGATTTGGATACTGCCGTTTCACAAGTGGAGGAAGCAATAAGGCAGCAAATGAAAAAATGGA
>URCX01000044.1 GCA_900546465.1 uncultured Bacteroidota bacterium
TGTTTATCTCAGGCAATAGAGGACAGACGCCGGAATATAATCACGATAGGTATTCCGTTGTAGTCGCAGAAAGACGCATCCAAACCGGCACAAGCGATTCTTTGACCATCAGTTTTGACTTAACAGCAGAAGGAGAGGCAAGCGATGATGGTTATCATGTATATGACTATTTAAAAGTCTTCTGGGTTCCTGCGGACACTGTTTATCCGTACGCAACTTCAGCGCGTTATTACAGCGAGCCGAGATATTCGACAAATGTAATCATGAGTAATTCCCCAAATGCATTAAATTACACTTTGAATTTGACGGACGGAGTGGAGAGAATGAGTGTTACCATAGCAAATGAGCCTAATACAATAAAGAAATTGGTATTCGTATGGAGAAATGACGAGAATGGTGGTTCCTCCCCCGGAGCGATAATCGACAATATATCCATAGTTGAAGCCGGCAATCCTTGCCACGCACCGACAAATCTTGCGTTAAACAATCTAAGTACAACATCGGTAGATGTAGTTTGGGATGGAACGGCAACCGGCTATGAAGTACGCTTGAATGGCGGAGAGACAGAAGTAGTATCTGAGACAAGCATGACTATCCTCGGATTGACTGCCGGCGCTCGCAATACCGTAGAAGTAAGATCCATATGCGGCAGAAGCAATTCCTCGTGGAGAAGCATTGAATTTGACACTCCTACACCTCTGCCTTATACTTGCGACTTTGAAGCCTCGGGAGACAATGGCTGGACATTGAAAAACGGCAGTTGTGTCAACAGATGGGCTATCGCAAGCTATCCCGATGCAACCAACAAAGTCTTGGCTATCACTACCGGTTCAACAGTCGGATACAATATAAACTATTCGTCTGTTGTAGTGGCAGAAAAAACATTCCAAACCGGTGCCGGCGATTCTTTGACCATCAGTTTTTCTGTAGATGTAGGAGGAGAGGCAGAGCCAAATGGTTATGACGTATATGACTATTTAAAAGTTTTTTGGGTTCCTGCAGATACTGTATATGAAGCTTCAACTTCGAAGCCTTATTATGCCCACGAAGAATACTCAACCAATATACTTACGTGGCAGAATTCTCTCTTGATGACATATTACGTTTTTCAAGATACATATGATGGTGCGGAGAGTGTTACCATAGCAAACGAGCCTTATTCATTGAAGAAATTAGTATTCGTATGGAGGAATGATAATAGCAACGGTTCCTCCCACGGAGCGATAATAGATAATATATCCATAGTTGAATCAGGCGTTCCTTGCGATGCACCGACTGCCCTTACGGTAAGCAATATCACCGAGACCTCGGCAGATGTAAGTTGGAACGGAACCTCAGCTTGCTATCAGGTTCGCTTGAACGGCGGTCCGGAAGAAATTACAAATGCGACAAGCAAGTCTTTCACAAACCTGACCGCAGGCACGAATTACACCCTTGAAGTAAGAGCGGTATGTCCAAACAGTCAATCCGAATGGATAAACACGAACTTCACAACCCTTGCGGCATCAGGCTTGGCAGATGCGGAGAGCGGTGCAATCAAAGCGATGATATACCCTAACCCTGCAAAGGATAAAGCTACATTGAGTTTGACAGGCTTGACAGCAAATGCCAAGATAATCGTCAGCGATCTTCAAGGCAGAATAATCCAAACGGAGGATTTGCAAGCAGGCACAGAGACATACGAACTCAATACAAGCAATTACGCAAGCGGAGTATATTACATACATATCCAATGCGGCAAGGACACAAACACCCAAAAGCTGGTAATAGAATAATAAGACCCATATAAACCTTCATAATAAAAGAGGATACGCCTGCACCGTATCCTCTTTTCTTTTTCCCATTCCCGAAACACGAATTAGGATAAGAAATAACGGAGAGAATGGCATTCTCTCTTCATTAAATCAAAAGCCAAAGCTGATAAGGCTCTTGATAATGGTGTTGCAAATGCAAGTAAAGTCTTGTATTACCGAAATAAAGTGGTAAATTTGCAAAGGTATAGAGGATAATGAAGCAAGAACCTCGCTCGTTCTCTTTGCTAAATCAGATGTTAGACAGATAAAGAAGCATATTATAAACAAAAAGTTGCAGGAGCCTGTGATTGATTTGACAAATATACTCGGTCGCCATGAAGACAGGCATTTGGAAGCAAAGAGTGCCAAAGGCGGTTTCCCTGATTCTTTTTAGGAGACTTATTCTGCTTTTGCTAATAGTGATGGCGGTATTATTCTTTTGGGAGTTGAAGAAAAGAATGACCATACACTCTATATACAAGACGGCTTGACTGATGTAGAGAAGATGAAAAACACTTTCCGGAAATTGGTAAACAATCGTCAAAAGATAAGCCACAACATCGTAACCAACAGTATGGTTTATGTGGCACAACTTGGTGGAAAAGATGTTCTTGTAGTGGAATGCCTCGTGCAGAACGGCGGTTTGGAGAAATTCTTTCGGCGTTTCATTTTATCGAATCGCTGTTTTATTCTCGTCAGGTTGAACAAACGGAACGGCAGAGGTGTTGATTAGTTGTTTTCCGCAGCGGGAATGGCGGGTGTTGCCTTTCTCGACTTGCGGCTTTTATTAACCCTAAAACATCTATTATCATGTTTTGTTATCAATGTCAGGAAACAGCCAGCGGTAAGGGCTGTAAGGTTGTCGGAGTATGCGGCAAGAGCGAAGAATTGGCTTCTGCATTGGATTGCCTCGTTTTCGAGGTGATGGAATTGGCTGCAATCAATGACAGGTTGCGAAAGTCCGATTTGGAGGACGTGGAGGCAAGCCGATTGATTACGGATTCTCTTTTCTCGACCATCACGAATGCTAATTTCGACGTGGAGGCGATAAAATGCAAGCTCGCCAAAGTAGAAAGCAAAAAGCAGGAGCTTGTCTCCAAGGCAAAAAGCAAGGGTTTGTACCTTGATGATCTTAAATTAAGCAAGGGTGAACCTTCTCCGGAGCGAACGAGTGTGTTGGCTGAAAAGAATGAGGATATAAGGAGTTTGAAACAACTTATAATATATGGAGCGAAAGGCATGGCGGCTTACTTGAAGCATGCTCAAAGGCTTGGCTTTGAGGATATGGTTGTTTATGCTGCTCTTGAAAATGCTTTATCCGAGGTCAGAAGAGGGGATATTTCGCAGGAGGAATTGGTGTCTCTGACTTTGGGGACGGGGGAAGCCGGTGTGAAGGCTATGTATTTGTTGGATAAAGCCAATACTTCGACTTTCGGAAATCCTGAGATGACAACGGTCGATATAGGGGTGGGCAATCGTCCCGGTATATTGATTTCGGGGCATGACCTGATGGATTTGAAAGAGTTGTTGGAACAGAGTGCGGACAGCGGTGTCGATGTTTACACTCACAGCGAGATGTTGCCGGCTCATTATTATCCTTATTTCAAGAAGTACAAGCATTTCAGAGGAAACTATGGCAATGCGTGGTGGCGGCAGAAGGAGGAGTTCGAGACGTTTCATGGTCCTGTTCTTTTCACCTCCAACTGCATTGTTCCGCCAAGAGCCACGGCGTCTTACAAAGACCGTATTTACACAACAGGTTCTTGCGGTTTCCCGGGTGCGAAGCATATATCGCAAGACCCTGTAACGAAGGTTAAAGATTTCTCTCAACTGATAAACCATGCCAAGACGTGTCCTCCTCCCGAAAAGATAGAAGAGGGAAAGATAGTCGGAGGGTTTGCTCATAACCAAGTGTTGATGTTAAAGGATAAAATCCTTGCGGCGATTGAGAGGGGCGATGTGAAACGCTTCGTCGTGATGGCAGGTTGCGACGGAAGAATGGCATCGAGGAGTTATTATAGTGATTTTGCGAAGGCTCTCGGTGCGGATTCCATTATATTGACGGCGGGTTGTGCAAAGTACCGTTACAACAAACTGCCTTTGAAGCCGAATAAAGAGTTTCCGAGAGTACTCGATGCGGGACAGTGTAACGATAGTTACTCTCTTGTCGTGATAGCTGACGAGTTGAGAAAAGCCTTGGGATTAAAGAGTATAAACGAACTTCCTATCGTTTATAACATAGCATGGTACGAGCAGAAGGCTGTCATAGTGCTTTTGGCATTGTTGTCTTTGGGTGTGAAGAATATTCATCTCGGTCCTACGCTTCCTGCTTTTCTCAGTCCGAATGTGCTTGGGGTTTTGCAAAAAGAGTTCAACATGGGAGGCATAAGCACCGTGAACGAAGATATTGTGAAGTTTTTGAATGTGTAGTCATCAAAGTATTTTGTTTAATGTTATTGATTCTTCTGCCTGTTCCTTTTGGAGCAGGCAGGTTTTCGGGAAAATATAGTATCTTTGCATCGTATATTCAAATGAAAATAACAATAAAAACAGTAGAAATATGAAGACATTGAACTTAAAGCGGATTGCAACAGCCGTTTGTCTGGTTGCTTTGCTTGTATCGCCGTTCGCATTTGCAGCGGCTCAGAACGAAACGACGGACAAGGTGATTATGTCCTACGAAGCAGAAGATGAAGAAATCGATGAGAGTTCTTCAAATTCCGATTTCTTGATGGATTTTTATTTTTCATTCCTTACCATAGATAAGAATAAGAATATAGGAGACCAAATAGGAGCAAAAATGCCGAAGTATGGAATAGGATTCGGTTACAGAAGCATTTTCGGCAGCAGGTCTTACTTTTACAGAGCATGGAACTTTGGCGGATATTATGGTTTCAGGACATATACTTACACTCCTACGGATAAAGAAGGCAATGCTTTGAACAGCACGGACAGAGACGTAAGGTCGAGTATGTATTCTTTCAATATGGACTTTGCATTGGGCGGAAGCATTTTCTTCACGAAGAACAGAAATAACGGGGTTAACCTGTTTGCCGGATTCGGATTCGATTACACTGCCGTGAAAATAGACAAGGCAAAACCGGGAAATGCAATGTATTATGATTACACGATAGCACAATACGGTTTTTACGTACCTATGGGCGTAAGATTATTCTTTAAGGGAGTTACTCTTACCGCTACATATCGGTTGAGAGCATTCGACATAGATATGACGATAAAAGACAGAAAGAGTACGACAATCAGCGCCGATGAAACCTTGAAACAAATGCCTTTGGAAATATCTTTGGGTATTCCTATTTTTTAAGCGGAAACATGTAAGTTCGAAAGAAAGTACAGAATCTACGTAACGAAAATCGGAGATATAAAAAAGACAGTCGGAATTTTTATCCGACTGTCTTTTTCTTTGTGTTCGCTTATCGGTTATGCTTTATTGGCTGAACCTAAAACGTCAACTATTTTATGTTCATACATAAGTTTCAAATTGTCTCTTGCAGGTCCGAGGTATTTACGAGGGTCAAATTCTGCAGGCTTGTCGTGCATTATCTTTCTTACAGTTGCTGTCATTACCAAACGACCGTCGGAATCGATATTTATTTTGCATACGGCTGATTTTGCTGCTTTTCGTAATTGTTCTTCGGGTATTCCTATGGCATCTTTCAACGCTCCGCCGTATTGATTGATGATTTTGACTTGGTCTTGCGGTACGGAAGATGAGCCGTGCAGAACGATAGGGAAGCCGGGTATTCTTTTCTCGACTTCTTCCAAAATATCGAAACGCAATGGCGGCGGTATCAATATTCCTTCTGCATTGCGGGTGCATTGTTCAGGACGGAATTTGTTCGCTCCGTGAGATGTGCCTATGGAGATTGCAAGGGAGTCAACACCGGTTTTCTTTACGAAGTCTTCTACGTCCTCAGGTCTTGTGTAGGAACTGTGTTCTGCGGAGACTTCATCTTCAACGCCTGCCAACACTCCCAATTCTCCTTCTACTGTAACGTCATATTGGTGTGCGTAATCAACGACTTTCTTTGTCAACGCAACGTTTTCTTCGTATGGAAGAGAGGAGCCGTCTATCATAACGGAAGAAAAACCGTACTCGATACATGATTTACAAATCTCGAAACTGTCGCCGTGGTCAAGGTGCAATACTATCGGAATATTGTAACCTAATTCCTTTGCATATTCCACAGCTCCTTGTGCCATGTATCTTAGCAAAGTTTGGTTTGCATATTTCCTTGCTCCTGCGGAAACTTGCAATATAACGGGACTTTTCTGAGCGACGCAGGCTTGAATGATGGCTTGCATTTGCTCCATGTTGTTGAAATTGAAAGCCGGTATCGCATAACCGCCTTTCATTGCTTTGGCAAAAATCTCTCTCGAGTTTACCAAGCCGAGTTTTTTATATTCTACCATTTCTTATGTTTAGTTTATGTTGTTTATAATTGTCTGTAACTTCGTTTGAAGCGGCTTTGAAGCTTTTACCAGCGGCTGTCTCAAATAAGATGGTGTGATATCCAGAATTTCCAATGCGGCTTTTATTCCCACAGGATTGCCTTCTTCAAAAATCGCGTTGGAGAAAGGAAGCAACTTTTCATGGACAACTCTTGCTTTTTTCATGTTTGATTTCAAACAATGGTTCACCAATTCGCTCATTTGTTTCGGAAAAGCATTTGCAGTTACAGAAATAACGCCTTGCATTCCCAATGCCATAAGGGGTAATACCAAAGCATCTTCGCCGCTTACAACAGTAAATCCCTGTGGTTTGTTCATAAGAATATCCATACATTGCGAGATATTTCCGGAGGCTTCCTTTATTCCTATTATATTGGAAAAGTCGTTTGCCAACTGCAAACATGTCTCTGCCGATATATTTACTCCGCATCTTCCCGGTACATTATAGAGAATTACAGGAACATCGGAGACTTCCGCAACGGCTTTGAAGTGAGAGTAAAGTCCCTTTTGATTTGGCTTGTTGTAGTAAGGGGCAACAGAGAGTATGGCTGCAATGGAACTGAAATCGGTTTTCTTTATTTCGTCCACAAGACTGCGAGTGTTATTACTGCCCATTCCCAAAACGATAGGCACTCTGTTTTCCACTTTTTCTATGGTGTATTCCACTATTGCCAACTTTTCCTGCCTGCTAAGCGTAGGATATTCGCTCGTTGTGCCGAGACAAAGGAGATAATCGACACCTCCGTTTATCGTATGCTCTATCAGTTTGCCAAAAGCCGTGAAATCTATATTTCCTTGCTTATGAAAGGGAGTTACCAAGGCAACCCCCGTTCCTTGTAGGTCGAATTTCTTCATATATTATCCTTTCTCTTGAATTTGGAAATGTAGAAGAGAACTTGGTTAATGTAGTCTTCCAATTCCGTTTCTTCCATGTTTATCAACAAATCGAAATATTGTCTGTTCTTTTTTGTATCGTTTGCCACCTTGAAGCCTGCATAAGACAAAAGGCAGATGTAATCGGTCGAGAAGTGCCCCGAAAGGTCGCAATCTATAAGTATATCAAATCTCTCTTTAAGAAATTCGTCCACCTTTTGCCCCTTTGGCAATCCTGTTATTCCAAATTCCGACAAACTGCACATTACTGTATTCATCGTCTCTACATACCATAATGGCTTCACTTTTCCGGGGTATATTCCCAACACCATAACCTTTGCTCCACAGGATTGAAATTTACGAACGGCAGGTTGTATATCTTTCCACTGTTGTTCCTCCTCAAAAAAGCAAACAAAGCCGACGGATTTGGCATCCGTCATACCGCAGGCTTTTTTCTCTCTTTTGATTTTCTTCATCTTCGCTTGCAGCGATAGAGTTTGTATGGTGCTTTTCAGAGACATTTTAATGCGTTATTCGATTTTCAAAATTACAAAAAAAACAAATACAAAGCCATTTGCCGAGATGAAAATCTGCTTTAGCGAAAAAACTTCAAGACTTTTGCGGTCTGTTTGATGAGATACTACTCTTCCGAATACTCAATTCAAAAGAGGATTATCAAGAGAAGAATACACAATAAAAGAAGCATATTAAGGAGTTGGAAAAGACTTTAACCTCTTGAAACAATCAGCCATACTGCAAGTTGTATCGGCAACAGATATAAGGAATAAGCCGTAAGCCAAAATCGGGAAATGATGCAGTAGCAGATTATTTCTGTGTAATGCGAATAAGGATAACTATTGCAGTAGTCGTTCTATGGTCTTCGGATAGTACTCTTTTTCCAAAAGATGTATTTTTTCTTCGAGACTTTCCACTGTATCTCGATTGCTTAGCGTACACTTAGCTTGAAAAATGATGTCTCCGCTATCGTAGTGTTCGTTTACGTAATGTATGGTAATTCCACTCTCCCTTTCATGAGCCGCAATAACCGCTTCATGCACATTATGTCCGTACATGCCTTTCCCACCATAGTTAGGCAGAAGTGCAGGGTGAATGTTTATTATTTTATTCGGAAATGCAGCAAGAAGGTTTTCAGGAAGCAACCATAGAAATCCTGCCAACACAATTAAATCCACTTCTCTGGACAACAATAAGTCCACAAGCTTGTTTGTATGGTAGAAATCCTCTCTGTTGAAGTAGTAATCTTCTACTCCGAGGTGGTGAGCTCGTTGTCTTACATATGCCTTTTCTTTGTTTACAATCAGAACATCAACTGTTATATCTGTATTTCCTTGAAAGTACTCGCATATTTGCTGAAAATTGCTACCGTTTCCGGATGCAAAAACCGCAATTCGTTTTTTTGCTTTGATTTTTTCCACTTGATTCATGCTGCAAAAATAGCATTTTTCGGACGATTGAGGCATAAAAAACAGCACAAAAAGGCAAAAACCGCATAAAAAAGGTCATTTTATAAAGCGTTTGTTTCTAATGGATTAGCCGATAAAAACAATCATTTAAGACTGAATTTATTGTGGGAATGGAGATTTTTTCGTTCCTTTGCAAGCCAGTTTAATTCATAAAACTTATAGTAGATATGTCTGAAATTGCAACAAAAGTGATAGCTATCGTAGTAGATAAGCTAGGTGTAGAAGAAAGTCAAGTTACTCCTGAGGCAAGTTTCACAGGAGATTTGGGAGCAGATTCATTGGACACAGTAGAATTGATTATGGAATTGGAAAAGGAATTCAATCTTTCTATTCCTGATGATCAAGCAGAGAAAATCGCAACTGTTGGCGATGCAATCGCATACATCGAAAACGCAACAAAATAATTTCATTTCATCATGGAAATGAGACGAGTTGTCGTTACCGGATTGGGATCGCTTACTCCGATAGGAAACACTGTAGAGGAATATTGGCAGAGTCTTATTAACGGAGTAAGCGGTGCAAGTCCGATTACGCATTTTGACGCTTCGCAAGCCAAAACACAGTTTGCTTGTGAGGTCAAAGGATTTGACGCAAGTAAATTCTTTGACAGAAGAGAAGTAAGAAAATACGATAGATTTTCGCAATACGGTATCGTTGCGGCTGAACAAGCCATTGCTGACTGTAATGTGGATTTCGAGAAGATAAATAAAGAAAGAGCCGGTGTGATTTGGGCTTCCGGCATAGGCGGAATCGTAACTTTTCAAGAAGAAATCACGAGTTTCGTCAAAGGAGATGGAAGTTTAAGGTTCAGTCCGTATTTCATTCCTAAGATGATAGCGGATATTTGTGCAGGTCATATTTCAATAAAATATGATTTGAGAGGACCGAACTTTGCTACTGTTTCAGCTTGTGCCTCATCTGCCAATGCTATTGCAGACGCTTTCATGTACATAAAAGCAAATAAGGTGGATTTTATGGTATGCGGAGGCAGTGAAGCAGCGATTTCGGAAGCAGGAATTGGCGGTTTCAGTTCTATGCATGCCATTTCCCAAAGAAACGACTCCCCTGAAACGGCGTCAAGGCCGTTCGATAAAGACAGAGACGGCTTTGTCTTAGGCGAGGGAGCCGGGGCTTTGATTTTGGAAGAATATGAACATGCAAAAGCTCGAGGAGCCAAGATTTATGCAGAAATATGCGGAGCCGGTCTGACAGCAGATGCTTATCACATGACCGCACCACATCCTGATGGACGCGGTGCTTTGGCAGCAATGCGTGAAGCAATGCGTGAAGCAGATTTGAAACTGGATCAAATACAACATATCAATACCCACGGCACATCAACACCGCTTGGGGACGTTGCGGAGGTGAAAGCTATTGAAAGTTTGTTCGGAGAACATGCAAAGAACATAAACATCAATTCTACCAAGTCCATGACAGGACATTTGCTTGGAGCTGCAGGAGCAATTGAAGCAATTGCGACCGTACTTGCAATAAAGAACGGTGTGGTTCCTCCGACAATCAATCACTTTACCGATGATGAAGCTCTCCCTGACTTGAATTACACTTTCAATAAGGCACAGAAGAGGGAAATATACGGAGCATTGAGCAATACTTTCGGTTTCGGAGGACACAATGCTTGTATTGCTTTCAAGAAATACTAAGGAGACTAATAAGTTTTCGCAGAGGAAATGTTTCATTTCTGGGAAAAGAATTACAGCGAAGAAGATAGAAAGTTATTGAAGTTATTGAAGAATATTCTTGGGTGCAAGCCCAAGAATATTTCCGTTTACAAGTTGGCGTTAATTCATCGTTCCCGTTCTCATAAAGATGCGAAAGGAAACAAACTGAACAACGAACGCTTGGAGTACTTAGGTGATACTGTACTTAGTACCATAGTCGGAGAATTTCTATTCAGGAAATACCCTCATAAAGGTGAAGGCTTTCTCACAGAAATGCGGTCAAAGATAGTAAGTCGTGCCAACCTCAACAAACTTTCTATAAAGATAGGTTTATCAGACCTTATAAAGTACAGTCGTACCAATGCAGGAGAGTGGCACTATGTCTCTATGGACGGAGATGCTTTCGAGGCTCTTGTCGGGGCTTTGTATATTGACAAAGGATACAAGTTTACATATAAAGCTCTAACTCAAAGATTATTCAATTCTTATATGAATATAGATGAGATAGAAAACACTGCATGGAATTACAAAGGCAAGCTGATTGCATGGGGACAAAAGAGCAGGAAGAATGTATCTTTTGAAATCATCAATATCAAAGAAATAAATCACAGAAAACAATATACCGTACAAATAAGGATAGATGGAGTTCCAACAGAGACCGCTACGGATTTTTCTGTCAAATCTGCTGAACAACTTGCATCGGAAAAAACATACAAAAAGCTCCAATCTTCCGAACAGATTCTAACAAAATCCCAAATAGCAACAGATTAAAATGAATAATACGGAACGCAAACCGGAGTGGTTAAAGATAAAACTCGAAACAGGGGAAAATTACCCCAAAGTAAAGAAGATTGTCGAACTGAATAAACTGCATACCATTTGTAGTAGCGGGAAATGCCCCAATATCGGACAATGCTGGTCAATTGGGACGGCAACATTTATGATTTCCGGAGACATTTGTACCCGTAGTTGCAAGTTCTGTGCTACAAAAACCGGCAAACCCATGCCTTTGGATGCCGATGAACCGGAAAAGATTGCTGATTCAGTAAGACTCATGCAACTCAAACATTGTGTCATCACCTCGGTTGATAGAGATGATTTGGACGATAAATCCGCTCAACATTGGGCTTTGACAATAGAAGCCGTTCGCAGAAAAAATCCTGAAACCACAATAGAAGTTTTAACGCCAGATTTCGATGGACGCGAAGACCTTTTGAATATTGTCTTTGCTGCAAAACCTGACGTTTTCGGTCATAATATGGAGACAGTTAAAAGGTTGTCTGATCAAACACGCAGTCGTGCAAAATATGATGTCAGCCTGAACGTCTTATCTCTTTCCGACAGGTATGGACTTATTACAAAGACAGGAATAATGGTAGGCTTAGGTGAAACGGAAGAGGAGGTTATAGGATTGATGAAAGACGTCAGGAAGGCAGGAGTAAGACTTCTTACCATAGGTCAATATCTCCAACCGACCAAAAGTCATATCCCCGTTGTGGAATACGTAAAGCCCGAACAATTTGCAAAATATAAGGCAATAGGAATGGAACTCGGCTTTGACAATGTCGAAAGCGGTCCGCTTGTTCGTTCATCATATATGGCAGAAAGAACATTCTTGGAAGGACAAACACACCATAAGACGTTGGATAAGCAAAAGAAATAGAATATTTCATTGCCGAGAGGAGAACAAAATAAGCAAGGCGGATTAAAACATATCTTTGGCGTACAACTTCTCGCTTCCATAGAATAGCGAGAAAATGCAACAAGAGCATAAAAATAGAGGGAGAATATATTCAGGACAATAATTTCCTCGCAAAACTCTCCCTCTAATGAAATAAAATGGCATACCTGCCATGCTCCCCTTTTTGCGTTTAACTCTTTATCATTGCTGCACACTAAATTTGATGATACAAAACGTCTTCCATATTCAAGTAAATAGACCTTCTAAACCAACATTTCACATTAGCAAGCCATCTCAATCATCTGTAATTCGGCAAAATTTATCGACTGTCCGAGGGAAAGTGCATAAAAAAAGGAAGATGTACGACTTTGTATTTGCTCATAAAAGTTTTGAATAGTTGAATGAAGAAGAGATTCTATACTATTATCGTATCCTATACGTTCTCAGGAACGGTTTATCACTAAATCATGAAGAGGACTGATTTTGAAAAGCAAATCTAAAACGTTTTTTCCACCAAAGGCATTGCATTTATCTCTTTTCAGATTTTAGCGAACAACAATGAATAAAAAAAAGGGAGCCGTGTGGCTCCCTTGAAGTATTTGCCGATTGTCTTTATTCGACTATCAGCTTTTGTGTGTTTACATTATTACCGCATAGGATACGTATGTAATATACTCCGCTTGCGTAGTTGCTTGTAT
>URCX01000045.1 GCA_900546465.1 uncultured Bacteroidota bacterium
TAATACCTCTTTCTGTTTTGTTGTTAGTAATTGATTGAACTGTATTTTTGTCGTGCAAAGATATTCATTTTCTCTGTAACTGCAAAACTTTCTGTAATTTTTCTGTTATCCAATTTGGACACACCACAGGCTTTCCGCTATGTATATCTATAAATGCCAATATGTTATATCCGTTGCACAATATCTTTTCTTCCCCGTTTTCCATCTTTGAAATCCGGTAATCAAACCTCATTTTGACAGTCGGTAAGCGTTCCAAACTGCATCTGACAGTCAGAATTTCATCATATTCGGCAGGTAAAATATACTTTGCATACTGCTCTATGACAGGCATTCTTACTCCGCAAGCCTCAACGTCCTTGTAGTTGATTCCAATCGCCCGCATCGTTTCACATCTTGCCCGTTCAAAGAAACGAAAATAATTGCTGTTATGAACAACACCCATTTTATCCGTGTCCACATACTCAACTCTTATCTTTGTATCAAAGCCGTAAATTTCCGCCATGCCTAAATCAAAAACAGGAGTCCGATCTTGTCGAACTCCTAAACCAAATTCCCTAATCAAAACAATATAACCCGCTTAGAATTTGATAAATCCCTTTTCCAAGGAATTATTCAAACAAGCCATTATACCTTTCTTGTTGATTGTTCTCATTCCCGCAGGAGTAACCTTCAAGGTTATCCACAAATCCTCTTCGGGAATATAAAACTTCTTCATCTGCAAATTAGGATAGAATCTTCTCTTCGTTTTGATATTCGAGTGAGAAACTCTGTTTCCTACCAATGCTTTCTTACCTGTAATCTCACAAATTTTTGACATCTCTATACCGTTATTATATTCGTACTTCACGTATTTCGGGGTGCAAAGTTCGGAAAATTTACCGAATTGACAAAACTTTTGCTCCCTTTTTATGCCGACAGGCAGAAACTTATCTTGCGAATTTGAAGTTTGTACCCAAGTAAACAGCTTGTTCCTCAAGCATTTCTTCTATTCTCAACAACTGATTATACTTGCATATTCTGTCTGTTCTTGAAGCAGAACCGGTTTTAATCTGTCCTGTATTCAATGCAACAGCCAAATCGGCAATGGTGGTATCCTCGGTTTCGCCGCTTCTATGGCTCATAACTGCAGTGTAACCGTTTCTGTATGCAAGATTAACCGCATTTATTGTTTCAGTAAGCGTACCTATCTGATTAACCTTAACCAAAATGGAGTTTGCAACGCCCCTCTCTATACCCATTTTCAAACGAGAAGGATTGGTTACGAACAAATCATCGCCCACTAATTGGATTTTATCTCCCAAAGTATCCGTCAAAGCCTTCCAACCTTTCCAATCGTCCTCAGCCATGCCGTCCTCTATAGATATAATAGGATACTTATTCACCCATTCTTTCCAATAAGAAACCATTTGCTCAGGAGTAAGTTTCTCACCTGAGGATTTGTGCAAGTGATAAACGTTTTCTTCCGGTATATAATACTCACTTGAAGCAGGATCCAAAGCAATACATATATCGCTGCCTGGTTTGTATCCCGCTTTCTCAATAGCCGTCAATATAACCTCGATGGCCTCTTCATTGGAACCGAGGTTGGGAGCGAAACCACCCTCATCACCCACATTGGTGGAATAACCTTTGGACTTCAACACCTCTTTAAGCTTATGGAATACCTCAGCACCCATTTGCAAAGCCCTTGAAAAGCAATCCGCACCCACAGGCATTACCATAAACTCTTGAAAATCTATGCTATTGTCCGCATGAGAACCACCATTCAATATATTCATCATCGGAATAGGCAATGTATTGGCATTAACCCCGCCTATATATCTGTACAACTCCTGTCCTGTTTCCATGGCAGCCGCTTTCGCACAAGCCAAAGAAACACCCAAAATCGCATTGGCACCCAATTTGGATTTATTCTCCGTACCATCGATTTCAATCATTCTGGCATCAATAGCACCTTGCTCTGTAACCACCATGCCCTTCAACTCATCGGACAAAATAGTGTTCACATTCTTCACAGCCTGCAATACACTCTTACCACCGAAACAACTCTTATCTCCGTCCCTCAACTCACAAGCCTCATGCACACCTGTCGAAGCACCCGAAGGCACAGCTGCTCTTCCGAAAGCACCTGCATCGGTATAAACTTCCACTTCAACCGTTGGGTTTCCCCTTGAATCAAGGATTTGCCTTGAATGAATTCCAATAATCTGAGACATTTTCTTCTCCTTTTTTACTTCTGAATTACTTACTATTATTTCCGTTTGCAAAGATAGCACATTTCCATAAAACGATAGGCAAGTAAGAACGAAAAAGCCACCACATCTTAATCGGAAACATGAAACAAAGAATGTAGGGTTGTTCTATAAAATCTACAATTACTATGATTGCCCGGAATACCTGACACTTCTATAAAATCCATATATCATAAGTAGAAGCGGAATAAGCGAAAGGCCTCCATGTTTCCTAACATTCGTAGCATCTCAAGCGCTGAAAATCTGCTGATATTAAGGTTAGCAAATTCATTAACTCCATAACTTGCAGAAGAATTGACGAGAGTGTTTACGGCAGTGTTTTTCGAGAGCATTTGATGACTCGGCAATGAGATGTATTTCTGCTACTTATGTAAACCATCAGAGATTGGCAAAAATAAAACGCCGTTTGGTGATACACGAAACGCCGAAAGAAAAAATCAGAACGGCGTTTGGAAAAATTCTTTCGCCGTTTTAATCTTTTTGAAAGGGGTTTCGCTAAACGGTATAAGAGTTCAGCTGTGAGGAAGGGTGAAATGTCGGTCTATAATGCAAAGAGAGTATTCCGAAAAATCGGAATACTCTCTTATTTTGACGGAAATGTTATTTCCGCTGCTGTTTGGCGGATTATTTTTCTATTCTTATTCTTGCGTCAACGGCAACGACTGCTGTCGGTGAGCCTAATAAAGGATTCAAGTCCATTTCGGCTATTTCCGGAGCTGCTTGAACCAAGGCGGAAACTCTTGCTATCTGATCTGCATACAGGTCTTCGTTTACCGGCTCTTGACCTCTGACTCCTTGAATGATTTTATAGCTTCTCAAATTCTTTATCATCTGCTTTGCTTCCTTTATTCCGATAGGAGCAAGTGAGGATTGAACGTCTTTCAATACTTCTATGAATATACCGCCCAAGCCGCATAGTACCTGATGTCCGAAGAGCGGTGTACGCATAGAGCCTATGAATATTTCTGTTCCGAACAACATAGGATAAGCTTGCACGGCATAAGTGTCCTTTATCTTCATCAATCTCTCAAATTCAGCTCTTACATGTGCTTCGTCTTTCACATTAAGACTCACTCCGCCCACATCGGATTTATGAACCGGTCCTACGACTTTCATAACCAAAGGATAGCCTACTTTATTAGCAAAAGCCACTATATCCTCTACCTTATCCGATGATAAATCTACGGCGTGTTTGATGCCTGCTGCGTCGAGTAATTCATTCATTATCTTGACATCAAGGTATCCGTTCTCGCAACGAGAAATGATTTCCCTTATCTTAGCTGTGTCAATCTTCACTACGTCATCTTCGCTTGCCGGTTCCGGTGTTGCAACTATGCGTGCCACTGCATTGCCAAACACTGTCTCATCTGCAAAATAGGTATTGCCTCTATCGACAAACTCTCTTACTTCTTCACCTGCCACAAGGGTCGAAGGCAGAATAGGGAAGATAGGTTTCTTTGCTGTTTTCATTTTATCTGACAGCACTCTGTACGCTTCATGAATAGGAGCAAGTCCCGGTGTTCCGAAGATAACGCACATTGCATCTATGCCATCGAATTTCGTATCGCAGTAATCTATGATTGTTCCAAGTTGTTCGGGAGTTCCTGTTGCAAGAAAGTCGATAGGGTTGCCCACTGCCGAACCTGGGAACAGCTTGGTCAATAATTCGTCTGCCTGTTTTCCTTCAATATGAGGTATGTTCAATCCGGCTTTACTCAATGCGTCTGTAAGCATTACGGCAGGACCGCCGGCGTGAGTGATGATTGCAATGTTCTTTCCCTCGAAATGCGGATATGTGAAGATATTTCCTACGGTACAAAGTTCCTCTCTGCCATAACATCTCACTATTCCGGTTTTCTTGAATAAAGCATCAACTGCCACATCAGGGCTTGCCAATGCTCCGGTATGCGAGGAGGCTGCTCTCGAACCTGCTTCCGAAGAACCTGACTTTATGGCTGCTATTCTGCAACCCTTACGCCTTAAACTGCGTGCGTGAGTCAAAAGTTTTTGAGGATTCTTGATGTTCTCTATATACATCAATATAACTTTGGAAGAGTTTTCATTGAAACTCTCATCGTGGTATTCCAATATGTCTTCTATTCCCAACTGTGCCGAATTGCCGACAGCCCAGCAGTGATTGAAGTGTAAGCCTTGTTGCATACCTATATCCATGATGAAACAGCCCGTTGCACCGCTACCGGTTATGAAATCCACTCCCTTAGGCGAGGATTTAGGGAATGGCTTCGAGAATATGGCGTGATGATAAGGCGTGAATATACCTGTACAATTAGGTCCGATAAGGCATGCTCCCGCTTCTTCAACCAATTTGACTATTCTTTGTTCCAATTCCTTGCCTTCATGGCTTTCTTCTCCGAAACCGGCTGAAATGATTATGAATGCCTTGGTATTCTTTTCCTTTGTAAGAACACTGACTGCGTTTTCAGTAAATTTGGCAGCTATTGCAATGACTGCCAAATCAACTTGCGGAAGGTCTTTTACGTCCTTACAGCACTTTATTCCTTGGATTTCGTCCTCCTTAGGGTTGACAACATACAATTTTCCTTTGAAGCCACCCTCTTTGATGTTTCTTAATATTGCTCCGCCCGGCTTTGCAGTGTCGTTGCTCGCACCGACAACAACTATGCTCTGCGGATTTACCAACTGCTTGGTTACTTTACTGCTCATATCTGTGTGTTTTATTTTTTAATCCTGTTTGTTGAAATTCGTGTAAGCACAATTAAATCTCTCCCTCAACTTTCGAGAAGTGTAATTGTTCAAATCCGAAATATCGATTTGCGGATATATATCCGTCGAAAAAAAGATTCCTCTTATCGGATTATTGGAAAAATCCCTCACATCTTTCTCCCCTACCACATATCTGCACTCCAACTGTTTTCCGTCCTTGTCATATTTTCTTTCACCGGGCTTCAAGACGTATTCCTTTCCGTTTCCGAGTTGCATATATGCCACATTGGTACTGTCTATCTCCATTCTGCGGTTTCCCTCCGTGATTACTGCAATGCAATATTGCCCTTCGGAATATTGGAATTGCAGACAGATTTTCAACTCCTTGTAATCCGTACTGATATAATTCCTTTCACCCTTATAAACAATCTTTCCGTTCTCCTCTACCTCCGTAAAATTGCAAGGCGTTTGCTGAGAAAATAACATCATTGCCGGTAAAAGCGACAAAAGAAAGGCAGTTATGTTTTTCATCATTACATGTATTTTTCAGTTATTGTGCAAAGATACGACAAAGATACGAAAGAACGCACCGAATGCCGAAAAGAATGCAGCCTTTCACTTTTTCCGACACAGTATTCTCCGCAATAAAACACCGCATAGTCTGTTCTCCGAAGCCTTGCATTATTGACTTTACGCCAAACGCCGTTTTAGAAAATTAGAACGGCGTTATAATTCCTCCAAACGGCGTTTTATTTTTCTGTATCGGCGTTTGGTTTCTGGCAAAGATTGAAATAGTGTTTGAACTTGGTTTATTTGAGTTGCAGTTTGGGTTTAAGGTATTGTGCGGTGAGGCTGTCGGTTCGGGAGACTAAGTCTTCTGGGGTGCCTTCAAAGATTATGGTGCCTCCGTTCCTGCCCCCGCCGGGTCCGAGTTCTATAAGCCAATCGGCTGTTTTGATTATATCCATATGATGTTCTATGATAAGTACGCTGTGTCCGAGTTTTACCAATTCATCAAAGCATTTATTCAACTTGACTATGTCATAGAAGTGCAAGCCTGTGGAAGGTTCATCGAAGATAAAGAGGGTTTTCTTCTCGCTGTCTCCTTTCGAGAGGAAGTATGCAAGTTTTATTCTTTGGGCTTCTCCTCCGGAGAGGGTTATGGAGCTTTGCCCTAACTGCAAATAGTCCAAACCTACTTTCTTCAAAGCTCGCAGTTTTTGGGTTATGTGCTTGCAGAGAGGGTTTGCGTCATCTCCGAAAAATTCTATGGCTTGTTCTACTGTCATTGCAAGTACATCGGCTATGGATTTGTCCTTATATTTTATTTCCAAGACTTCTTCCTTGTATCGTTTGCCGTTACAGTTTTCGCAAGGCAGGATTACATCTGCCATAAATTGCATTTGCACGGTTACCGTGCCTTCACCCTTGCATTCTTCACATCTTCCGCCGGCTATATTGAAGGAGAAGTATCCGGCTTTGAGACCTCGCTTCTTGGCAAGAGGCTGTTCGGCGAAGAGGGTTCTTATTTCATCGAAGGCTCCAAGATAGGTTGCGGGATTGGAACGGGAGGAACGTCCGATGGGGTTTTGATCGACCATCTCTACTGCCTCTATAAGTTTCAGGCTTCCGGTTGGTTCGGAACACTTAGGCATATCATCTACCGACATTCCGAGCTTATAACGCATGGCGTTGTAGAATACTTTCTTTATCAGTGTGGTTTTGCCCGAGCCTGATACGCCGCAGACGACCGTGATGACTTGCAGAGGGAGGGTAAGGCTGACGGATTGCAGATTGTTCTCGCTTGCTCCCTCTATTTTGATGTATTCTTTCCAAGAACGTCGCTTAGTGGGCAAAGGTATGCGTTGTCTGCCGGAAAGGAAGTCCGCCGTAAGGGAATTGCCATGCTTTATAAGTTCATCGAATGTGCCTGCAAAAACAAGTGTACCGCCATGTCTGCCTGCATAGGGACCTATATCTATTATGTAATCGGCTGCTTTGATGACTTCTTCGTCGTGTTCTACAACTATAACGGTGTTTCCTGCATCTCTTAACTTCAAAAGAACGTTTATCAAACTGCAAGTATCGCAGGAATGCAGTCCTATGGTTGGTTCGTCCAATACATACATACTGCCCATCAACGGACTGCCCAAAGAGCTTGCCAAGGCTATTCTCTGGCTTTCGCCTCCTGAAAGAGTGGAACTTTGACGGTTCAATGTCAGATAGCCCAAGCCTACTTCGCAAAGATAGGATAGTCGGGTGCGAATTTCGGGAAGCAGACGAGAGGATAGGCTTTGCTCGTATTCTGTCAGACTGATATTATTGAAGAAATCAAGTAATTCGTTAACTGGCATAAGAACCAAATCGACAATGCTTTTTCCTGCTATTTTGACATAGGAAGCGTCTTTACGCAATCTTGTCCCTTTGCAATCGGGACAGGTGGTTCTGCCGGTATATCGGGAAAGGAGTACTCGGAATTGTATCTTATAGCTTTCGCTTCTGATGATATCGAAGAAGCGATTTATACCTATAACTGTTTCATCGCCATTCCAAAGAAAGTCTTTTTGTTTTTCGGTAAGTTGATTGTAGGGCTTGTGTACGGGAAAGCGATTATAGGCTTTGGCAATGAAGTCTTCTTTGAATTTTCGCATCACTTCGCCTTTCCAACAGTTGACTGCACCGTCATAAACAGAGAGATCGCCTCGCGTTATTACCAAATCTTCCGATATGCCTTCAATCATACCGGAACCGCTGCACCGCTTACATGCTCCGTAAGGGTTGTTGAAAGAAAAGAAGTTGTCCGATGGTTTTACGAATGTTATGCCGTCGGCTTCAAATCTGTTTGAAAAATGCATAAGTGTGGCATTCGACAAAAGCACATCACAGAAACCATCTGATTCATTGAACGCAGTATGCACGGAATCGGACAAACGCATACGCAATTCTTCGTTATCTTTGACCCTTTCTATACTTATTCGGTCTATGACTATAGTTAGGGTCTCCACTATCGAAACAGGGGTTTCCAAGAGTTCTTCTATGCGTTTGATTTCGTTGTTAAGCATTACTCTGATATAGCCCGATTGCATTAGAAGTTCAAAACGTTCGGAGAGTGTTTCGTTTTCTTTGAGCTTGATTGGTGAAAGAATGCTTGCTTTGGTGCCTTCGGGTAATGTCAAAAGGGTATCTACAACATTGTTTACACTGTGGCGTTTTACTTCACAGCCGGAAACAGGGGAATATGTACGACCTATCTTTGCAAACAGCAATTTAAGATATTCGTATATTTCCGTACTTGTACCGACTGTGGAACGCGGATTACGGTTTGCCGTTCTTTGTTCGACTGCTATGGCAGGAGCTATGCCGCTTATGTCATCGACCTCCGGTTTGTTCATCTTTCCGAGAAACTGTCTGGCATAGGAAGAAAGACTTTCAACATAACGTCTCTGTCCCTCGGCAAATAAGGTATCGAAAGCCAATGATGTTTTCCCGCTTCCCGACACTCCCGTAACGACAACGAGTTTGTTGCTCGGAATTTCGACATTCAGGTTTTTGAGATTATTTACTCTCGCTCCTTTTATTACTATAGGTTGGAGACTTTGCTGCTTTGATTTGTTCATTGTCGATATGGATTGTTTGAAAAGCTTCAAATGCGATTTTTATTTTGTGTTCAGACTTGGAGGATTTGCGATTGGCTGATATATTTCGCCTCAAGTTTTAGCATGAAAAGCAGATGCGGAAAAAGAAATTCGGATAAGATGAAACAAAAAAAGTTGAAGCAGTATTTTACTTCAACTTCATGTCTATCAAAATGCCGGAAGCGTCAAAAGAGACTCTCTCCGGCTCTATTTTTTCGAGTACTTTGTCCAACTGCTTTATCTTGGAGAGACGAACAATAATCAGATAATTGTCTATTTCTATGAAATCCGCTTTCTTTTGGAGTTGTTTCTTGAAAGAAGGTAGCATTCCGACTATCTTCAACAGTCCGTCATCACAAGTCAAATGCAAATCCGTTCCGATGATTGTCTCGAATTTCAAGCGAAACTTATATGAAAGACCTATAAAGAACTCAAGTTCTGCCGTAATGCTTACCGTGGTGCTATCAATGTATGCAGGCGTTAATTTCTTGACGTGTGCTATGCCGAAATCATAGTCTCCTATTTCATCATAAGTCAGTCTTAATTGCATGCCTTCTGATTTTTATAGTTTAATTGACAAATGCCAATGAAGGAATTTCACTCATATTTTCTATGAAATGGAATTGCAATCCGTCAAGGTAGTCGCTCTTTATATCCTCTATATCTCTGCGGTTTGCCTCGGAAAGAATGATGTCTGTTATTGTTGCACGCTTTGCAGCGAGTATCTTTTCCTTTATTCCGCCAACAGGTAATACGGAACCTCGCAGAGTGATTTCTCCGGTCATTGCCACATTGGATTTGACTTTCTTATGTTTTAATGTGCTGAGCATTGCAGTGAACATGGTTACACCTGCACTCGGTCCGTCCTTAGGGGTTGCCCCTTCCGGCACATGTACATACATATTCTTCTCCTCCAATTCGTCGGCATCTATTCCCAAACTCTCGGCATTCGTTTTGATGTATTCGTATGCCAATGTTGCACTTTCTTTCATTACATCGCCCAAATTACCTGTCAGGTTCAAGCCGCCTTTGCCCTTTCCTGCAGCTGCTTCTACGAAAAGGATTTCTCCTCCTACCTGCGTCCACGCCAGACCACATACAACGCCTATATGATTTTTATTAAGCTGGTGATCGTGTTGAGCTATCGGCAAACCGAGTATGTCTTTCAACTCTTCGGCTTTTATGGCTTTCTTATATTCTTCACTCTTTACAATTTGTACGGCTCTGTGACGAACGATTTTCGCTATGGTTTTGTCAAGCTGTCGCACACCGGACTCTCTTGTATATTGGTTTATGAGTATGGAAATAAGTTTATCCGATAAACCGAGATCTTTCTTTGCCAAGCCATGTTCTTTCAACTGTTTCGGCAACAAATGTCGCACGGCTATTTGTAGTTTTTCCTGTTCGATATAGCCTGATATGTCTATAACTTCCATTCTGTCAATCAAAGCAGGGTGTACATTGGAAAGACTGTTTGCCGTTGCAATGAACATTACGTTGGAAAGGTCGTAATCTATATCCAAATAGTTATCATGAAAAGCGGTGTTCTGTTCAGGATCCAATACTTCGAGCATTGCCGAAGCAGGGTCGCCGTTTGCACTCATGCCTGCGACCTTATCTATCTCATCAAGCACAAAAACAGGATTAGAACTGCCACATTTGGATATGGATTTCAAAATCCTGCCCGGCATGGCTCCTATATATGTACGGCGATGTCCCCTTATCTCGCTTTCATCATTCAATCCGCCCAATGCAACTCTGACATATTTTCTGCCTGTTGCCTTTGCAATACTCTTTCCAAGCGATGTCTTTCCCACTCCCGGAGGTCCGACCAAACACAATACAGGAGATTTCATATTGCCTTTGAGTTTCAGAACGGCAAGATACTCCAATATCCTTTGCTTTACTTTTTCTAAACCGTAATGATCGGCATCTAAGGTCTTTTGTGCCTTATCCAAATCGAAATTATCAGTGGTAAATTCATTCCATGGCAAATCCACCATGAAGTTCAAGTAATTAAGTTGAACGGAATAGTCAGGAGAACTGCTGTGCATTGAAGACAGACGAGCGATTTCTTTTTCAAAAGTGGCAGCAACCTCTTGATGCCAACGTTTTTTTGCTGCTTTCTTCTTCAATTCCTCGATTTCCTGTTCGGAAGGACTGCCTCCAAGTTCTTCTTGTATGGTTTTCAGCTGTTGGGTAAGCAAATAATCTCGCTGCTGTTTATCCATATCTTTGCTTACTTTACGCTGTATTTTCATCTTTAACTCTTGGAGGTTGGTCTCCTTGCTCAAAGCCTCCAAAACTTTATTTGCTCGTTTGGTAAAGTCGTCCATTTCCAGAAGTTTTTGCTTTTCCGGTACGTCAATATCCAAATGTGCTGCCACATAATTAAGAAGGAAATAAGGACTTTCTATGTTACGGATAGCAAAACCGGGATCCGATGGCATATTGGGCATTAACTTCAAAAGCTTAAGGTAACTATCCTTCAATGCTTCGGCGACAGCAGTTGCATTATGGGGCATATCCTTTGCTCCATCAGGTGCCGGCTGCACTTTTCCGACCCAATAAGGTTCGTTTGTTATGATTTGCTTTAACTCAAATCTATCCAAGCCCTGCAAAATCACCATTGTGGTGCCGTCAGGCATATTAAGAGTTTTGAGAACTCTTGCCATCGTTCCGTAGCGATAAAGTTCCTCATCGGAAGGATCTTCAACCGACAATGCCTTCTGAGCTACTATTCCTATTATAAGTTTGTTCTTATAAGCTGTTTTTATCAACTGTACGGACTTTTCTCTGCCTGCCGTTATCGGCAAGACAACTCCCGGAAAGAACACATTACCTCTTAATGGCAATATGGGCAAATCTTCCGGCATGTCCGTAACTGTCAAATCTTTTGTATCTTCCTCTGTCAATAAAGGTATGATTTCGGTGTCCCCGTCCCCCATCAACCGTGTCAAATCAATCAAATCTTTATTCAACATTATGTTTTATCTTAGTTTTTTGTTCTTCAACGTACTCCTATATACGTGTAACAATATTCTCTTATCTACATCACTCATTTCTATGCCTCTTCTTGCCTCCATCTTTTCTGCCACTTCTATTGCTTTATCGGCTTCAAAAGTTTTCATACCGCTCGGACCACCCCAAGCAAAAGATGGCACATAATTTCTTTGGTATCCGTGTCCGAAAATATTGGAACTTACACCTATCACAGTACCTGTATTGAACATGGTATTGATACCGCATTTAGAATGGTCGCCCATGATTGTTCCGCAGAAAGTTTGACCGGTAGGAACGAATGTATTTTTTTCTATACTCCACAATCTGACTTCCTCGTATGTGTTTTTCAAGTTTGAGGCGTTTGTATCCGCTCCTATATTACACCACTCCCCTATCACGGAATTACCGATAAATCCATCATGAGCTTTGTTGCTGTAACCGAAAATTACAACATTAGCCAACTCTCCTCCTACTTTTGCGTATGGTCCGAGGGTTGTCGCACCATAAATCTTGGCACTAAGTTTCAATACCGAATGTTCACACATAGCGAAAGGACCTCTGACGACAGAGTTTTCCATTATCTCGGCATCTCTACCTATATATATAGGTCCTTCTTTGGCGTTCAAAGTAGCACATTCAACAATAGCCCCCTCCTCTACGAAGATATTCTCGGGTGCAAAAACGCGATTGGTATTGCTCAATGCCGCACTCTTACGACCTTTCGTTACCAATTCAAAGTCTTCTCTCAATGCTCTGTCATTAAATACGAATATATCCCAAGGATTGACTATCTTGATGAAATCCTCTTCTGTTTTTATCACTTCGGAATTATCTTCCTCAGACATAAACTCGTCTTTTGTCTTAAACATTGCTACAATGTTTTCACCACAAACAAGTGTCTGTCCTGTCTTCAATGCTTTCACTTGTTTGACCAAAGCCGGAGTAGGACATACAGAACCGTTTATCAACATCATTGCATCAGACAATTCTGAAGGATACTTAACTGTAAGATAGTCCTCAGTCATTGTGGAAGTCTTTTCCCCCAAATAACGTTCCCATT
>URCX01000046.1 GCA_900546465.1 uncultured Bacteroidota bacterium
TTCGGAGTGGGTGTATTGGCTGTGCGTTTGCCGAGTGCGATTGCATTATTCCTCTCAACTATTGCCTTATTCTGTTTTTTTGCAAAATGCAACAGACCGCTTGCCGGCTTTTATTCCGCATTGATATTGATATGCAGCAAAGGTTTGCTCACCTATCACTTCGGAAGGAGTGGGGATTACGACAGCCTGATGTGCTTTTTTTGTATTCTGTACTGCGGCTTCTTTTATTTCTTTCATCTTTCGGGCAAAAAGAAGTATTGGTTTCTCTTTGCACTCTGCCTTTCTTTGGGAGTGCTTACCAAGGGAGTACAGGCAATCTTACCGCTTGCGGGAATAATAGTGTTCTTGTTGTGCAAGAGGGAACTCTTACGCTATTTGCGACAACCCCTGACCTATATAGGCATGGCAATCTTCCTTATCCTTGTCGGTGGTTTCTACATATGCAGGGAGGCGGCTTCCGCAGGTTATCTGCAAGCGGTATGGAATAATGAGGTGGGAGGAAGATTTTTCACCGTGATAGAGGCACATAATCAGGAAAGCACCTTCTACTTGAACATGTTGAGAGAAGAACAATTCTCTTATTTCTTTTGGCTGTTCCCGATAGCATTGATTGTGAATTTCATTACCAAAGAGAAAAGTCTGCGGCAGGTAAACCTGTATTGCGGACTTATTGCGTCGGTCTATCTTCTTCTTATCTCCATTGCAAAGACCAAATTGGAATGGTATTCTCTGCCACTGATTCCCGCTTTGGCTGCGGTAATAGGTCTATGCTTCGAGAGAATACACTTGATTGCCGAACAGAAGATTTCCGAAGACGTAAGTAAGAAATACCTTTTCTCTTCCCTGTGTTTCATGGCGGCAGCCGTCCTTTTCTACTTCCCTTATTCGCAGATTGTGCAACAAAACATCAAGTGCGACGTAACAAATAAATATCTGAAAGAGGATAATGCCCGTGTAAACCTTATGTCAAGGGTTGCGGAGAAGAAAACCAATATAAGGTATAATGAGATATGCTGTTTGAATAACGAAAAAAGGCAGTTGTATATCTTTTATTATTACCTCATGGAGCGAAGCGGTGTTCGTTTGAACAGAAAGGATTTGTCGGAATTGCAGGTGGGCGACTATGTGCAGGTGAATGAATGGGGGAATGAGGAAAAACTATTGCGAGATTATTGTGTGGAAGGAGTGGACTTTACTCCTCCGATACACATTTATTATATTAAATCCATAAAACCAAAAGAGAATGAAAATATCTGCAATCATACCGAGTTATAACGAGCAGGAGAATGTCGGATTGATGTACGAAAGAATGTCCAAGGTTCTTTCCAAGATAAGCGATGACTATGAGATTATATACGTCAACGATTGCAGTAGGGACGAAACACTCCTTCGCATAAAGGCATTGGCGGAAAAGGACAATCATGTGAAGTATGTGAGTTTTTCCCGTAACTTCGGACATCAGATTGCAGTGAGTGCCGGCTTGGACGTATGCCAAGGCGATGCGGTGGTGATAATCGACGGCGATTTGCAAGACCCGCCCGAACTTATAGAGCAGATGTATGAAAGGTATAAGGAGGGTTATAAGGTCGTTTATGCGAGAAGAACCTCGCGAGATGGCGAAACATGGTTCAAGAAGTTTACCGCCAAGATGTTCTATCGTATTTTGGCATCCATGACCAGCATAGACATTCCCGTTGATGTGGGAGACTTCCGCCTGATAGACAAAGTCATAGTGCAACATCTGCGAAACATGCCGGAAAAGTCCAAATACATAAGAGGTCAAATATCGTGGATAGGATACAAACAGACCTTTGTCGATTACCACAGGGACGCCCGCATATACGGCAGGACGAATTATCCGCTCAAAAAGATGCTTCGCTTTGCCCTCGACGGCATAACGGCATTCTCGGACAAGCCATTGAAGATAGCTTCCGGCTTGGGTATCTTTTCGGCAATCGTTTCGCTGCTTGCCCTTGTCTATGCCTTGGTGTCTCACTTCTGTTTCAATAACACCATCACCGGTTGGACATCCCTCATATTGAGCGTACTCTTCATAGGCGGCGTTCAACTCATAACCATAGGCATAATAGGGGAGTACATCGCCAGAATAAACAACGATGTCCGCAACAGACCGCTTTACATCGTTGAAGAAAGCAATACGGAAGCACAGCCGAAAGAAGAGGAAAATAAGAATATAAACCATAAATAAAAAATGATATGAATGTGAAAGACAAAGGAAAGTATTACAAGGTATCTTACTACGTAACCTTGGTGATGTTATTGCTTGCCTTGGGCTATATAGCCTTCCTCTTTTACAGCAGGAACGTGCTGACTGACGCAATAATTGAATGCGGACACGAACACAAATGTGTCAAGGGTAGCTTTTTCAGCGGTTATGAGTGCATCGATTGCAACAGCGAGGAGGCACAATAAAGCTAACGCATAAGAAAAAGCAATGAAGTAAAGACGGATTGGAACAATCCGAAAAACAGATGGATAGCACGAGCCTGCGAAACATTTATTCGCAGGCTCGTTTCTTTTTGCCTGCCGCAAAAGATTTCACGAAACGCCGTAGCAGGAAAATAAAACACCGAAAGAATTTTCTCTTTCGTCCTTTCGCTATCGGCAGACAGACTTCGCAAAGATTTCTCTTTCTCATCTCTGTCCGAAAAAGTTCGTTCGGCATGGAAGAATATTAAAAACGTAAGTTTTTTTCGTATGTCAGATATATTTTCTACCTTTGCAAAAGCATTATATTGATATTTAGATATTTCAGCATTATGAGTAATCGAAAGAAAGTAATGTCCTACTTATCGACAATAGTATTTATTCTCGGTACGATAGGTTTGATTTGGACTTGCAGCAACAGGCAGAATAAGAAGAAGGCGAGAGAGGTTTCTTATCCGCAAACGGATATAATCGAAGATAAGGAGAGTTTGTATGATTCGGTTGTCCATTATACAAAAGACAGCGTCGTATTCTTCAAAGATGGCAGGATTGTAGGTTTTTCCTCTCCGAATGATTAAGTCCGAACGGGGAGGCTTCTTTTGTTTGCTCCAAGTTTTTTCTCTTTTTCATAAGAGTTCAGCGGGAGCAGCTGTTTGTAAACTTTGGCAGGCGGATTGCAGTGTAGGGGAAGCCGGAGCCGGAAAACAAAAAAGGCAAGTTCCGAAGAATTTGCCTTTGTGACCACGGCAGGATTCAAACCTGCAACCTCCTGAGCCGTAATCAGGGACTCTATTCAGTTAAGCTACGTGGCCATTGTTGTTTGCGAATGCAAAGGTACGACTTTTTCGCCAATGTGCAAGGTTTCATGTGCTTTTTTTTCGCATGTTTCATTCTTTTGATTGCAAACGGCTGATTTTCCGTAGGGAAAAACGTTATGTCGAATGGTGTGTTCGCTCAAATGTTTTCGACTTCGGCTTTTATTTTCTGCCAGCGTTCGGCATCCATGGCGGTTCCCATCACTTCAACGACGTTGCCTGCCAAAATGCTTCCCGTCTTGCCGCATTGCAACATGTCTTTGTCTTGGCACAGGGCGGCGAGAAATCCTCCTGCGTACATGTCTCCCGCTCCCGTGGTGTCGATTGTGTTGCGTTTGCTGCCGTGTATATGGCAGGTTTCGCCATGGTGCTTTATCAGTGAGCCTTTCATGCCTATCTTTACGACGGCTGTTTCGGCATATTCGGCAATTTGGTCGAGTGCTTTCTCGGTTTCCTTGCCGGTGAAGGCTTTGGCTTCTTCTTCGTTTGCAAAGATGATGGAGACGCCTCGGCATACTTCTTTGAGGAATTGCAGGTTCTCTTCCACTACATTGTAGGAGGCAAGATCTATGCTTATCTTGCATCGAGCCTGCCGACCTGCTTCCATTATCTTACGGAAAAGCACTCTGTTGCTTATCAGATAGCCTTCAATATGGAGGTAGTCGTATCCGGCGAAGAGGCTTTTGTCTATTTCCTTATCGGAAAGGCTGAGTGCCGCTCCGAGATTGGTGGCAAAGGTGCGTTCTCCGTCAGGGCTGACAAGGGCAAGTGCAAGTCCGGTTTGACTGTTCGGAGTGCGGAATATGCGGGGGGTGATATTGTTTTGCTTTATGCTGTCGATGTAGAAGGTTCCCAATTCGTCTTCCCCGACCATTCCGACGTATGCCGTGGAAATTCCCATATTGGCAGTGCCTATTGCGGTGTTGGCAGCGGAGCCTCCCGTGGTGCGGCGGCTTTGCAGGTGTTGCGTTTTGTGCAATAAACGTATGCTTTCTTTCATATCTATAAGGTGCATGCTGCCTTTGGGAAGATTCTCTTCCTGCAAGAGTTCGTCATTTTCCAAAAGGCATACCTTATCGACCAAAGCATTGCCTATACATATTACTTTCTTTTGCATTGTTTCCGTGTTCTTGTTCGGCTTGCGGCTTATTCTTCTTCGATTTGGAAGAAGCTGAAATTCACTTTGCCGTAATGCCTTTGTTCGATGAAGAAAGGTTTGGAGTCGAATTTGTGTTGGGCGCTGTGTTCCAAGATGAACAAGCCGCCGGGTTTGAGAAAAGTAGGTAAAATAAGCTCCGGTATGAGGTCGAATTGCTTTAAGTCATACGGAGGGTCGGCAAAGACAAGGTCGAAGCTTTGTTTGCTTCTGCCCAAGAAGTTGAACACGTCCATTCTCAAAGGAAAAAGGTTGCGGACTCCGAACTTCTCTGCCATTTGTCTCTGAAAGTCCACACATTTTGGGTTTTGGTCTATGGCGGTTACCTGTCTTGCTCCGCGGGATATGAATTCGAAGCTGACGGCTCCCGTTCCGCTGAACAAATCCAAGACATCTGCCTCTTCAAACTCCACTCTGTTGCGAAGGATATTGAAGAGGGCTTCTCTTGCCATGTCTGTTGTCGGGCGTACAGGCAGATTGGTGGGCGGGTAGAGGCGTCTGCCTCTGAGGTCTCCTGCTATTATTCTCATTATTATGCTATAACCAAGAAATAGTTTTGCAGATTGACGTTGTCGAACTCGATACCTGCTTTTATGTTCTCCATAGGGTTGGCATAGGCAAGGTCTTTGACGTAGCGTTTGAGCATTTGCAGTTCTTCATGTTCGTAATTGTCGCCGGTCAAAAGGAGTTTCACTGCCTCGGTATCCACTTCGGTTTGCTGCAAGATGAACAAGAGATTATAAATCAAGTCTGTTGCTGCATTGCATATAAGGGTGTTGCTCATGATGAAGCTGTTTCCTTTGAACAATGCCAAATCGAAGTTGTTGCCTTGTTTGTTGAGGATAAGTGTGTTTTGAGAGAATTTGGATATATCGTAGGCATATTCTGCCAAGATTTGATGCTGTGAACAAAATTCGGCATTGCTCATCAGTATCTTTATACCGCTGTACGAGTGTATAGGGTAGGCGAATATGCTGACGGCGTCCAATTTCTCGCTCAGTTTGGAAAGAACGGTCTCGTTATCGTGAAGCCTTATCGTGGCTTTGAGATAGTCCTTGTTTTTCGTCGCATCGTATAGCTTATACGGTATCCAAACATTTTTACCTGTTCGGCAGATTACTCTGATTTTTGCGAAACGGAACATCTTCACCCCGATTGAGGAGAAGCATTCCTTTACCGTGTTCATCACCACCGGTATTGTTCCCGACAAATCGCAATCGAAATGACCTACTGCCATGAGTTTGAGGCTGCTTTCTTCGATTAGCGAAAAAGAAAATCCATTTGCTTGCAGGCAAATGGACAATCTTGTTTGCGAGGAAACAACATCGGAATCAACTTTATGCAGTTGTGTCAGATTATATGTTCCCATTATTCCTGTTTGTTTATTCCCAGTTTCCGTCGGTTATCGGTTGCTCCAAATCTCCGACCTTCCAACCGGTGTATTTGTTCTTATCTTCCAATTCGGCTTTGCGATTTATTACGTCCTGTCTGTCCATGCCGAAAGTATATGTCTCTATCGGTGCATTAACCAAGAATACGGATACTTCTATACCGCTCTTGTTTATTTTCTTTGCCTCGATGTTGAACTCCACTTTTCCGTTTTCGGAATATGGTATGTATCTCAATTCGGCTAATTTCTCCTTAGGTGTAATCAGTTTCTTCTCACTGTACAATTTCTCGGTAGGATTGACGTAGCTTGTGTCTCTTTTCAAAATTCCTTGTTTCAAAGCCTCTGCCTCCGTCATGTCATCGGGAACGGTACCGAACTTTTGAACCAAAGGAACTTCACCGTTTTCCATGAAAGCCATAAGGCTGTCGAAGTTTCCGCAAAATTCGCCTTTTGCAGACTTGTAAGTCTCCTCGATTACGCGGATGTCTTTCAATTTGTTGATTACTTCATTTGAACGTTTGTCGTACTCATTACCGAATTTGACAGGGTGCATAATGCAGTTATACAGAACGATTGCCAATACTATGACACCTGCTCCGAGAACGACCGAAATAATTGTATTTCTTACTTTCATTGCTGTTGGTTGTTTTTATTTTAATCTACTGTATTCTCTTTTTTGACCTTGCAAAGGTAACTGTTTTGTTTGAATATGCAATATCATTTTGCCTTTTTTTATCCATTTTGTTCTACATGGCAGACTTGAACATCGAGTTCTTCGTCTTTTTGCAGTTCGTTTGCAAGTCGTTGAGCCATATAAACGCTTCTATGCCTGCCTCCTGTGCAACCGAAATATATGCAGAGGTTTGTGAAGCGTCTTTGTTTGTATCGCTTTATGCTTTGCAAGACCAAGTTTTTTGCAGAGGCGTAAAATTCCTCTATTTCCTCTTCTTTTTCCAAGAAAGCAATGACTTCGGCGTCTTTTCCTGTCATTTGCTTGTATTGTTCGTAGCGTCCCGGGTTCGGCAGGCAACGGCAGTCGAAGATATACCCCCCTCCGTTTCCGCTTACGTCATGAGGATAGCCTTTTTTGTAGGAAAAACTTTTTATGTCGAGCCTCAGCTTATATGCATCTCTGCCGAGTTGACGCAACTTTTCGTTGCAAATCATTTGATTGAAGATTCGATAGAGACATGGCAGATGCGGCTTTAAGCGTTTGGCGTTTTGCAGTTGTGAGAGATTGTCGAGTGCAAAGGGTATGCTTTGAAGAAAGTGCTTCTTTTGCTGAAACCAACCTCTGTAACCGTAAGAACCCATTGTCTGCATAATTCGGATATATACGTATGCATAAAACCTGTCGTTGAACTCTTGTTCATCGAAATTTATATGTTTTCTCAGTTCCTCCGTATAGGTATGCAATAAGTCTGTTCTCAGTTCTTCGCTCAAATTCGCCTTTGCGTCATAGAGCAATGAAGCCAAGTCGTATTGCAATGCTCCCTGTCTTGCTCCCTGAAAGTCGATGAAGAAGATTTCTCCCTCTTTGAGCATTATGTTTCTTGATTGGAAGTCTCTGTAAAGGAAAAAATCTGTGTCGGTGTCCAAGAGGTATTGCTTCAAACTGCTGAAATCCTTTTCGAGTTCTTCCTCCGAGAAAGCTATGTCGGCGAGTTTGAGGAAATAGTATTTGAAGTAATTCAAGTCCCATTGGATACTTTGAGCGTCGAAGCGTCTTCGGGGATAGGCATTTGTGTAATCGAAGCCCTTTGTTGCCGTGATTTGTAAGTAAGGCAGTTGACGGACAATTCGTTTATATGTTTGTCTGATTTCCTCCGCACTTGCTGTTTGAATGAAGTCGAACAAAGTCAAATCGCCCAAGTCTTCCTGCAAATAAATACCCTCTTCCAAGTTCTCGGCTATTATTTCCGGAACATTCACTCCTCTTTGCCTTAATTGTTTGGCAAAATCCACAAAAGCCCTGTTCTCTTTCCTATCCGTATTATAAGCTGCCACAACTCTGTGGTTTGCATTTTCGAGCCTGTAATACATTCTTGAAGAACCATGAGGGGCAATGGGAGTGAAGCTGTCGGGCATTTCGCCGTATGTCTTACGGAATAATTCCTCTATTTTGTCTTTCATCTGTCAAACATTTAGCTATTATGAAATCGATGGGGCTTGTCAGCTTTATGTTCTCCCGCTTTCCCTCACACAAAGTTACATTCACTCCGAGATTTTCCACCAAGGAAGCATCGTCCGTGAACTTCGGGTCGTATGCTTGGCTGTATGCTTTCTGCAATAAAGCCAAATCGAAGCATTGAGGCGTTTGAACCAATTTCACTTTCGCACGTTCCAAGGACTTGTTCTCGTATCTGACCGAATCCGTGCAGTCCGTACAACTTGCCGCAGCACCGCTTTCGGCAGCCGCTTTGAAACATCGGTCAAATATCTCTTTATCAACAAACGGCCGAACGCCGTCATGAATTGCTATAAGGGCGTTTCCGTTTTTTCTTTCGCCGATTGAATTTAATGCTTCTTTGACAGAGAAAAACCTTTCTTTACCGCCCCTTACCAATTCATGTTCTATCTTGCAGCAATACTCCCTGCACAAAGACCTCCACAAATCAAATCTCCCCTCGGGGAGGACTACAATCAATTTCCCATCGGGTACAGCCTCGTGAACGGCTTTCAAAGTTTCCATAAGTACAACGCTGCTCCCCAAAGTCAGGAATTGCTTCTCCTTCTCAGCCTGCATTCTCTTGCCGCTGCCGCCTGCAAGGATTATGACGTACTTCTTATATGATGAGCATTGCATCACCGTAAGTCAGAAACTTATATTTCTTTTCTATTGCATATTTGTATGCTTTCATCGTAAGCTCGTAGCCGCCGAATGCGGCAACCATCATAAGCATTGAGGACAAAGGTGCATGGAAATTGGTAATCATTGCGTCCGCTATTGCAAAGTCGTATGGCGGGAAGATGAATTTATTAGTCCAACCGTCATAAACCTTTACTTTGTGCGAAATTATGGCAGCGGATTCCACTGCTTTCATGGAGGTGGTTCCCACCGTGCAAACCCTTCTGCCTTCTGCCTTGGCTTTGTTTATCAGTTCGGCATTTTCTTCCGTGATAGCCATCTGCTCGGAAGCCATCTTATGCTTTGTCAAATCCTCAACCTCAATCTGGCTGAAGTTGCCCAATCCGCTGTGAAGGGTGATATAAGCAGAGTCAACCCCTTTTATCTCCATTTTCTTTATGACCTCTCTTGAAAAATGGAAGCCTGCCGTAGGTGCAACCACAGCTCCCTCATGTTTTGCGTAAATTGTCTGATACCTGTAATCGTCCTCCGGTGTCAAATCACGCATTCTCAACAAACCATCGGGTAGGGGAGTATGTCCCAATTTCTTCAAAATGGCATGAAACTCCTCATTGGTGCCGTCAAACAAAAACCTGAGGGTTCTTCCTCTTGAAGTGGTGTTGTCAATCACCTCTGCCACCAATTCGTCATTCTCTCCGAAGTACAATTTGTTGCCTATACGTATCTTTCTTGCCGGATCGACCAATATATCCCACAAACGGGTGTTCTCGTTTATCTCTCTCAACAAAAAGACTTCAATCTTGGCGTTGGTCTTTTCCTTGGTGCCGTATAAGCGTGCAGGAAATACTTTGGTGTCATTGAAAACAAACAAATCGCCCTCGTCGAAGTAGTCCAATACATCTTTGAAAATCCTGTCTTCAAACTCACCCGTATCCTTGTGAACGACCAATAATTTGGATTCATCTCTTTGTTTGGAAGGGTGTTGGGCAATAAGCTCCGTCGGTAAATTGTACTTAAACTGTGAAAGCTTCATATTATGATTTCTCTTTAATTCAATATTCAAACGTCTGCCGCAATGAAAAGGTTACAGAGTTCCGAAAGAAAGCCTCTTCTTTTATGACCTTTTCCCGTCTTGGCAAAGTGATTTCTCTAAACAAGAATGAGATTTTGTAAAAGCAGGGAGAAAGACGGCAAACCGCCTTTTCTCCCCTTGGTATGAAAAAAACTATGAAATTTATCCTCTGAACAAATTATCCTTTCCAATCGAACCGACAAGCATATCGTAATACTCCTGACTCTTCACGTAGGAGAGTTGCTCGGATACGATTTGTAATTTCTCCTTTATCTCTTCTTGTTTTTCCACTGTAAGATTTTCCCCCTTTTTCAGGAAGTCTATCAAATATTTCTGGTGTTTCTGCCACAAGGCGATGTCGTTCACGTGTTTGTTTCTCAATCTTTCCTGATACCAATCACTGTTTATTACGCTCTCTCTTGTGAACATATTGCGGAATTGCTCGGACAACAAAGTCATACCCTTGTACTCTCCCTTCACCATTATATATAGCAGAGCTTTCAAAGGTTCTATCGCTGCCTCTACGCTGCCGTCGTTGAAGTACATTTGAGCTACCCGCTTTTGATTTTCGACAATATTGTTTACGCCATCGACATATTCGTCCATGCTTTGCAATTCCGGCTTCAACATCTCGTCGGTGAACACCACATTAGGGTTCTCGAATACTCTTCCGAAGAAATTGATGACAAATTTGCTTGTTATCCTGTATCCGAGGACGGAAGCCCTTACTGTTTGTCCCTCATATGAGAAGTCTTCAATCTTTTCCAAGTATCCTTTTTCAATCATGAACTTAGGGGTTCTTTCCTCCGGTGTAAGCCTTGCCCACAATTCCGGTATCAACAAGCTCAAATCATGGTCTATTCTGTACTTGCTGCCTATGTATCCGGCAGGAGTGGTGAAACCGTCGTAACCTGTAAGAATGAAAGACACCAAAGCATTGTTCAAATCCGTCACGGAGCAAAGAGCGTTGAAAGGTCCTTTGGTCAAAGCACCCTCCGAACCGGCACCCGTGGTCGAAGGACTCTTGCCGGTCAACGAACAGATGAAATCCATGAACAATTCCGGCAATTCCTGATAGTGTATAGGATTGTAAACCGCCAACGGACGTATTCCATCTTCCTTTCTGTTGTTTCTTCTGCCCGGAAGCACCGAATTAACCGGTATATAAAGAGGGTCGTTCGGCTTTAATTTTCTTGCAAGCCTTATTCCCACTTCGGCAATATACTTTTCCTCAGGCTTAATCAAGTCATTACGGGTTTGAAGGTAACGAACGTTCTTTGATGGTTTGCCGTTTACCAATCTCGGATTTGCGGACGAAATGAAGTATTTGCTATCTTTCTTCTCAGCTTCTTCCTTTATCAAATCCTTCATGGGTTTGGTAAATCTGTCGAAGTTTATCACGTCTTCTACCATCTCTTCCGCATCTTCCGCCGTCAAAGGCTCGAAGTTGGAAATGAAAGTATTCGGAGTGGCAAGGTCAGCCTCAGCCTTCTTGTCGTAACCTCTGATGATTGCATCGTCCGGACGTTGGAAAAATCTGTACTCGCAGTTTTCCACCAACTTCACACTCTTTCTGTCGGCAGCCTTTCCGAGATTGCTCAACAAAGAAGTGGAAATCACGGTTGAAGCCGTGATGTCGTCTTCCATTTGAACCTTGTCCGAATGCACGAAGTCCTGACGCAATTTGAACGTTCTCCAAGTACCGTCTTCGGCAAAGCCGACTCTCAAATAGCGGGCGAAAATCTTCTTGTCCCCGAACTTCAATTCATTTCCGGGAATACCGTTAAGAATATCCACGCCGAAGTGCTTCTTCCACTCATTGCCCCATTCCTCTTTGTAGAAACGTTTTACGATGAAAGCTATACCTTTCACATATTGCGGCAATCCCTTCAACCATTCGTTGTATTCGTCCGAATACTCTTCGGAAGGAGTCAGCAATTTGATGACCGAACCCATCGAACGCCTTGAATTCAAAAAGCCCCTGCTGAAAGGAATAGGCTCCTCCAAGGATTTGTATCTCTTGGAGTAGTCATAGTTTATTATCTCCTCGACCCTTGCGAAATCTTTCTCGAAATCCCTCACGAAGAAAGGACCGCCAAATATTGCGTCGGCAATGGATTTGGAAATTTCGCTCTTTCCTCCTCCGCTCACCGTGCAAGGCTTATGGCAGAACAAACCGTCGCCGATAATCTCGACCAAACGATAATTCAAAGCACCGGAATAAGCCTCCATTCTGAACTTGCTTCCGTTCGGAAGAATGTAAATCTTATTCGGCAACAACTTCAACTCATGTTCACCCGTCGCATTCTTCCATTTGATTTCCTGCGTAGGCACGTTGAAAGCCGTGTTTTCCGGCAAATAGTATATATGAGGGAAGTTCTTATCCACTCCATAGCCCTCTTCCTTGAAGTCGATGAACGCTTGGCAATTCTTCTTCACCTCTGCAAAGGTATTCTTCACCTTCAACGGATTGGCAAAATAAGTATCTCCCTGATTGTATCCCGGGAATACCAAAGCACCTCCCGCATGCTCCTCTTCGGCAGAACCGTATATGTTTGCCGAGTAGCTCATCATCGTCTTTACTTCTTTCTTGGAGTAACCGAAATAATTGTCCGCAATGACGGTTGCTATGATACCGTCTTGCGTTCTTATGCAAAGTTTGAATGCTTGACCGTCATTGTACAATTCATCTTCCTTCTCCCAGCACATGCCGTCCCTTTTCTGCCTTTCCGTAGCATCGGCGATATTAGGCAAACCGCATTCTTTCTTCGTCAG
>URCX01000047.1 GCA_900546465.1 uncultured Bacteroidota bacterium
TATGAAAACGAGTGCAAAGGTACACCAAAAAGCAATACCCGCCAAATTTTTGAGCAACTTTTCTTTGCCTTTTCTTGCAACAAACTGATAGACACCGGAATATTTTTCATCTCTAAAAGTCTTATTTTGCTCTTTCGAGGATACGTTTTACCCAAAACGACTCCCGTTCTAACGAATGTGAAGCATGAAAAGAGGATTCAAAGAATGAATTTATCAAGATGCCATACCCACAATTACCGATTTGATTTACGATTACAAATATATGCTGAACGCATTCGGACTCAGGCAGTGGTTTTTATTCTCTTGTTGATATAGTGATTGGAAAAGACTATGTAAAGCAATGCTGTTGCAATGTTGATTATGGCTATTGAGCTTGCTATTCCTATTGCTCCAAATCTTTCCGCAGAAAAGGAGTAAAGCAAATATCCTGCAAAGGCTCCGCATATAGAAAGGCTCATCGGTATGTGTGTTTTCTCGAAATAGGTGAAGTAATTGAAGTAATATAAGATTATTGCTGCGAATACCTGCGAAAGCAGCAGCATTGGCAAATAGCTTATTATCTCTCCGTAATTGCGAGGAAAGATATTCCATTGTAAAAGCAGGTAAGTAGCTAAACAGATGAAAACGGAGAGCAGCAGAAGTATGGATAATATTATTTTTGCGTTGCGGTCATTCTTTTTTTTGAGTATATGGAGGTTCTTTTCGCCAAGAAAATTCGGTAACCATACGAAATTGAATGATTGAAAGACAATCAAAGGGATTGTTGCCAAAAGACCGGCAAGATTATAAGCTCCCATGGCTTCGCTTCCGCAGTAAAGCATTACGAATTGTTTGTCTCCGAAGTTCACGACCGAATTTACGAGTCCTACAAAACTGAGCGGTAATCCTATTTTCAAGGCACGCAACATATAATCCTTGCGATATTTGCACCAAATCTCTTTTATGAAACTTCTTGCAAACACACAGCACAGCAAAAACTCTATTACATAAGTTATACTGAGACGAAGCAAAACCTTGTCTGTATCTTTGCTGAGATACAATACCGTTATAACGGTAATATTACAGGCAAACAATCTTATCAGATTGAAGGCTTGTATATTCTTTATCTTCTTTGCAGATATGAAATAATAGGTCAGAAAATTGGAAAATATCATTGAAGCGAGTGCAATAAAGAGATACGGACGGTAAGACTTGTAATCGAATTGCACATCTTCATTATTGTTGACTATGTTGAAGAAAGCATAATCGGCATCGGTGATATAAAACAATGCGAACATGAATGCAAGGAAGCCGAACAGGCTTATGCTTAATGTGAACAGCATGGAAGAATTGTCTTTCTTGTTTTCCGATGTTTCGACATATAATTTGGGCAAAGCACTGTGGTATCCGAGATTGAGAATGAGTGAACAGGTCATGGCAAAGTTGTAAAGATAGCCGTAAATTCCGAAATCATTCTTTGTCATCAAGTGTAGAAAAATCGGAATAAGCAGAAAATTTGCACCTCTAACCAATACATCGGTAGAGAAAAGCGATAGGCACTTTCTTATAACAGGGTTTTGTAAAAGCGATTTAAGTGGAAGCATATTTGTTTACTTGATTATTATCCCTTTCACCCTGCTTCCGGAGAGCCGAGCATTGAGCTTTTCGCATAATTCGCTGCGTATCATCATCAATTCAGTCTTCAAAGCAGGTGAATTGACATAAACGTAAAGCGTTTTTTTATCCACAAAAATTTTTTTAGTCAGTTTTCTTACCAAATCGCCGGTCAAATCCTCCCATGCTGCAATTATTTCTTCTGCGTTGAAGTCCGCGGGAATTTCATGCTTATCAAACCATGCTTGCAAAACGCTTTTCAAAGGCAGTTCTTTGGCCTCTGCAATTCCTCTCTTCTTTTTCCCGTAAATCTCTTTCTTTCCGTTTTGATAAATCATAGTCTGAATATTTTTGTTTTCTCTTTCAATGCTCCGTCTATAAGTCTTTCTATCCTGTCAGGGTGAGTATCTGTTATGAACACCTGACCGAATTGTTCTTTTTTCATGAGTTGCAGCAGCGTGTTTACTCTGTTAAAATCCAATTTGTCGAAAATATCATCTATCATAAGGATTGGCTTTTCTTTCAGCTTATTGCAAAGATAATCGAACTGCGCAAGTTTCAATGCAAGCAGGTAAGTCTTTTGTTGGCCTTGCGAACCGAAAGTTTTAATCGGATTTTGAGATAAGCAAAACAATAAATCATCTTTGTGAATGCCCGTTGTGGTATAACCGACTGCCAGATCTCTATCTCTGTTTTGAAGTAAAATATTCGACAAATTACCATCGTATGTTTTATATTCTATGCTTACTTCTTCTTTATCACCGCTTATATGACTGTAGTAGGTCGAAAAAGGAGTGGCGAAATCAACAAAAAATTCTTTTCTTTTTCTTTGTATTTCCTCCGCATGGCGAGCTATCTGTTCCTCCGTAATTTGCAAACTTATCATGTCAAGGCAGCCTCTGAGTTTGCAGTCTTTCAACATACGGTTTCTTTGAGCCACTGCTTTATTGTAACGAATAAGCGTTTTCAAATAAAGTTTATCCTGTTGCGAAACGGCAATATCTATGAATTTTCGCCTCAATTCGCTGCTTCCTCCTATCAAACAATGATCGTTTGGAGTGATAATCACTGCCGGCAATTTGCCTATATGGTCGGAATGTCTCTGATATACCTTATCGGAATGCCGTATTGTTTTCTTCCCATTCTTTTGCAATGCACAGATATAACTTTCCGTCGTGCCGTTTCCCTCATATAATCCGTTAATTGAGAAGAAGTCTTCACCTTTCTTTATGGAATCTAAATCGTTTTGACCGAAATAACTCTTACAAAAACTGAGATAGTGTATGGAATCCAATATATTGGTTTTTCCTACGCCGTTATCCCCCACAAAGCAATTGATTGCTGCAAAATCTTCGTCAAAAGAGGAGATGTTCTTAAAGTTCGTTATTCTCAGATGCTTCAAGTACATAATTCCTTATTTCTTCCATTAACCACATAGGTGTTGAGGTTGCTCCGCTTATGCCTATGGTTTTGTATTGTTGCAATTCTGCCAAATTTATATCCTCTTTGTCTGAAATAAAATAGGTTTTCTCTTTATGTTCCTTGCAGAGACGGAAGAGGTATTTGCCGTTTGAGGAATGTCTTCCGCTGACAAACAGCACCGCATCTACACCATCGGCAAATTCCAACAATGTTTTACTCCTCGAATCCACTCTTTTGCAAATACTGTCTGTAACGAATAAATTATTCTCATTGCCATTGGCTTTCATTCTTTGCCTGATTTGTTCCACCAAAGACATGAAATCTTCCCTGCTTTTGGTGGTTTGCGAAAATATATGCAGAGGTTTTGTGAAGTCAATATCGTCTAAGTCCTCTGTTTTGCTTATCACTATGGCTGTATTGTCCGTTTGACCTTCCAAACCTACGACCTCCGCATGTCCTTTCTTTCCGAAAATCACTGTTTGCCCTCCGCATTCTTTCATTTCCAAATAGCCTTTCCTTACATCTTTTTGTAATTTAAGCACTATGGGACAAGTGGCATCTATAATGCAGATGTGGTTTTCCTCGGCAGTCTTATAGGTTGAAGGAGGCTCGCCATGAGCCCTTATCATAACCTTACAATCTTTCAAACGACTCAAATCTTCCTTATCTATTATGCGAAGTCCCAGCCTTTTCAGCCTATCGACTTCCTCGCTGTTATGCACAATATCCCCTATGCAATAAAGCTCCTTTTCTTCTTTCAATTTCCTTTCGCAAGTCTTTATTGCGGATACCACACCGAAGCAAAAACCTGCATTCTCTTCTATTCTGACTTCCATAAATATATATTTGAAACGCAATTCACGAAAGAACAAGCTGCTGTTATCAAACCTCAGCTCTCGAAAATGCATTATTCAAAAACCCAATAGACTGCAAAGGTAATTATTTTCGTAATTTCGCAACCAAATTTCGACAGATGATTGATTTCAAAATCGTAAGTCCGCAAGACAGATTGCTTTTTGAGCGTTTCCATGACCTTATGCCGCAAATCAAAAATGCGGAATCTTCGCTTGCCAATCTTTGTGCATATTCTTTCTTATATCATGGAGAATACGCAATACTGAAAGGCTTTCTTATCGTAAGAATATACTTTGACGAGAAAACAATTTGTTACCATTACCCCTTGGGAGAAGGAAATCGAAACGAAGTCTTGGAACTCTTAAAAGAAGACGCGAGGAAGAGAGGCTTTGAAATGCTGCTTATTTGCGGAGATACAGTCTCGCATGAAGACATCCAAGGAGCCTCCGAACCTGTTTCCCGACCGGATTTCTTCGATTATCTTTATTTGAGAGAGGATTTGCAAAATCTCAAAGGAAGAAAATACCAACCGAAACGCAATCATATAAATAAATTCAAATCGCTTTACGATTGGACATTTGAAATTCTGAAGCCGGAAAACCTGTCCGACTGCCTTGCTTTTGAAGATAAATGGCTTGAAGACGCAGCCTTGCGTAATCCGGATTTCCTTTCGGATTATCAAAAAGAGAGAAGAATTGTGGAATACCTGCTTTCCAATATTGAGGAATTAGGCATTTTTGCAGGCATGATAAAGGTTGAAGATAAGATTGTGGCATTCAGCATAGGCAGTCGCATAAACCATGAAACCTTTGCCACGCATATAGAAAAAGCAGACCGCAATTTTGAAGGCTCTTTCGCCATGATAAATCAACAGATGGCAGAACATCTGCCCGCAAATTTCCTTTACATAAATCGAGAAGAAGACCTCGGATTGGAAGGCTTGCGAAAAGCAAAAGAAAGTTACCACCCGATAAAATTGATTGAAAAATACATCATAAGCTTAAGCTGATTTATATCAAGTATCTTTATTGAAGCCACTGTAATTAGCGTAAATAACCGAAGTTTGAAGTCTTACAAAATAAGAGTTCGTATCGACGATTCTATCTTTTTGCTGAAAGCGGATTTGCTGAAATTTTCCCGTATTGGAAATAAGTCTCCGAATTTTCGGCCTATCTCTCTTCACCGGATTTGGCAGCAGTTTTTTTTCTGTGTTTTGAGCAGTTTTCGGAAAAACAAAGTCTTTTTGCTATCAAGACTTCGTTTCCTCGGAATTAAAACGCCGTTTGGAAAAATTCTTTCAGCCTTTGATTTTTGCCTATTGCAGATGTTTTTTTATCAGCTGAAATTAAAGAGGGGTAGAGTAGGTATAGAAAATAAAGATAGCTAAGGTGTGGATATGTATAGAAGTTCCGGAGATTTTATAATGTATAGTTGTTTTATAACTTCTATAATATCTAAACTCCTATCTATTTAGTGTACTTTTAGAATGTCATTTCCATTCTTTGTTTCAGGCTTTCGACCAAGGTATTGGCAGCTTTTTCGAGTTGTTTTTTTATCATCATTGCCATTATCTGGGGTGCGTCGAGTTCGAGGATTGCGGTGATATTGCATTTGTATGCTTCTGTTTTCTCGAAATTAAGGTTCAGAATGAAATGCAGGGGTATGGAGGATTGTACATCGGGGTCGCTTGCTATGCTTATTTTTTCATAGGGAAGACGACCGATTATTTTTAAGCCGAAGTTACCCATTCCTTTTATGGTGAAGCTGCATTTGTCTTCGGTTGCTTTGAAATTCTCTATTTTGTCGTTTGCCATAAGCGAGAAATTGGAGAAGTTACTCATGTAATCGAATACAAACTCCACATTTCTTCCTATTTCCGTTTTTTTGCTCTCTGTTTTTATCATACCATTCAAAAGTAAAGGGCGTTGAAATGCTTATCGCATAACGCCCTGATTAGTAAAACCAAAAAACATTAGTTATTCATTCTTTGTTCCGACCACAATTCAGGATTTTTTCTCCATTCGGTCAGCGAGACGAGGTCTTCTTGTTTGATGAAGTTTTCTTCTGCTGCAATGTCAATAAGGGTGTGATAGTCCGTGATTGTGTTCAGGCTTACTTCGCTTGTCTTGAAGGCTTGTTGTGCGACTTCCAGATTATAAGTGAAGATGGCAGCCATGCCCTTTACGGAACATCCTGCTTCACGAAGTGTTTGTACTACTTGCAGACTGCTTTTCCCGGTGGAGATAAGGTCTTCTATGACCACTACGGATTGTCCGCTTTTCAAATCTCCCTCTACTTTGTTACCCAAACCGTGTTTTTTTTCTTCCGGTCTCACATATACAAAAGGCTTTCCAAGGTCTTGTGCGACCAATACGCCTTGTGCTATTCCGCCTGTTGCAACGCCTGCAATCACATCGACATTGGCAAATTGTTCATTTACGATTGCAACAAACTGTTGGCGAATGAAAGTTCTGATGTCGGGATATGACAAAGTAACCCTGTTATCGCAGTAAATAGGAGACTTTCTTCCCGAAGCCCAAGTGAAAGGGCTTTCATTATTCAATTTTATTGCTTTAATTTGCAATAGAAATCGAGCTGCTTGTTTGGCTGTTTCTTTATTCAAAATCATGATGCAAAGGTACGATATTTTCAACAAACACAATAGGGTTTGTATAGTAAATGCTCCTTTTGTTCGTTCTGTTTCGATGAATGAAAGGGTGATAGAGTGCGACGAAAAGAATGTCGATTTGATTGATTTTGCGGTATTTTTCAGAGAGAAATGTCGCAAGAATATCATAATTATTGTTAAAAGTTTGACTGTGGAGGAGGTGTTTTCCAAAGCCATCAAGAGTTTGTTTTTTGTGCAGGCGGCAGGTGGTTTGGTATGTAATGAGAGGAGAGAATACTTGTTTATATATCGTTCGGGACATTGGGATTTGCCTAAGGGACATTGGGAAGATGGGGAGAGTTTGGAATATACAGCTGTGAGAGAAGTGGAGGAGGAGACCGGCTTGAAGCATCCGAAATTGGGAGAGAAACTCGGCATCACTTACCATGTATATAGCCTGAAAGGCAGGCGGGAAATCAAAGAAACGCATTGGTACGACATGAGCGCAGAAGCAAATGAACTTCTTGTGCCTCAAATGGAAGAGGGGATAGAACGTGTAGAGTGGCTTACGAAAGAGAAAGTAGAGAGTTTTGGCAGTATGATTTACCCTTCGCTAAGGCATTTCCTTGCGGGTGTCGGCTTTTCTTTCGATTAGGTATTGTTGGGTTATACGGCTTTTTTGCTCAATCAAAACATTATAGAGACTGATGTCAATGGCTTTTGCCAAAGAGTCGGCTTGGTAATGACGGATTGTTATAAGTTCCAAGGAGTCGTTGTATCTCACGTTGTAGTTCTGTTGCAGGGCTTCTATGAGTTCTTGCAGCAGTTTGTCGTTTTTGTCAAAGCATACGGAGAAACTTAAAGCCGAGTTTTGCATCATATTTACTTTAATTCCGAAAGAGGAAAGTGTGTCAAAGATTGTTGAAACTTTATCTTCCGCAATGAAAGAGAAGTCTTTCGGAAATATAGATAGGAGTGTTTGATTGTCTTTGAAGATATAATTAGGTACAGTGGGAATGGGATTTTCGCAATCCGTTATTACGCTGCCTTGTTGTTGCGGAGCATTGAAACTTTTTACGTAAAGAGGAATGTTTTTGTTCTCCAAGGGTTTTATGGTCTTGGGGTGTATGATTGAGGCTCCGTAATAGGCGAGTTCTATTGCTTCTTTATAAGGAACGCATTCGAGTTTGCAGGTGCTTTTCATGCGTTTGGGATCGGCGTTCATAAGTCCCGATACGTCTTTCCATATAGTCATGCTTTCCGCATTGGTGCAATATGCGAATATTGCTGCCGAAAAGTCGGAGCCTTCTCTGCCAAGGGTGCTTGTATAACCTTCTTTGGTTGAGCCGATAAAGCCTTGTGTCAGGAGGGTTGAACGGTTGGCAAGAAGCGGGAACAGATTTTGAGAAATTATTTCTTTGGTTTGCGTCCATCTGATGTCTGCATTGCGGAAGTTATTATCTGTTTTAATGAAGTCTTGTGCGAAGATGTGTTCATGGGCAAAGCCTATGGAGGTCATATAAGCCGAGATTATGCTTGTTGAAATGCGTTCTCCGTAAGAAACTATGCAGTCATAAAGGAAATCATAGTCGTTGTGGTTCAGCGTAAGTATTTTTTCGCGACTTTCTGCTATGAGGTGTTTTATCAAATTTTTGCACGAGTTTTTGGCTTCTTCATTAGCGAAGAGTTCTTCGGCAATGGAGAGATGATAATGCTGTAATTTGTCAAATTCTTCATTGTTTACGGTTTTTTCAGAATGCCAAAGGTTGACAATCTTTTCCAAAGAATTTGTTGTCTTGCCCATTGCAGATACAACAACTATGCGTTTTTTCTCTTCACTTTGAAGGATTGAAACCACATTCCGTACAGATGAAGCACTGTTTACGGAAGCCCCTCCGAATTTCTCTACATATATACCGTTCATATACCCATATTTGGACGGCAAATCTACAAAAAAATATTCGTCTTCAAGTTTTATTTTGTCGGAAAAGGCTTTTTTCGTATCTTTGCCCCATAATTGACGGATATGGCTGCGAGAAATAAAAATAAATCATTCACTCTGTGGAGTGCAAACTTCTCTACGGTTTTGAGTATTTCGCTTGTGATGTTTTTGTTGGGCTTTATAATGCTTTTCATTTATCATACATATACCACAAGCAAGCAAATAAAAGAACAGGTCTCCTTTACGGTTTATCTTAACCTTGATACCACGGAGCAACAGGCTTTGGAATTGGAGAACGAAATAAAACAGAACAGCAGGGTTAAGTCAACCCAATATATATCTTCCGAACAGGCTGCACGAATGATGAATAAGGTAATGGGTGATGACCATCTTGCGGTTTTGGATTCGGTCAATCCTTATCAGGCTTCGATAGAGGTGTATCTCAAAGCTCAAGCATTGAAAATTTCGGAGATAAAACAATTTATTCTTGCAGTGGAAGCAAAGGATATTGTCGATGTTGTGGATTATCGCCACGACCTTGTTATGGACATAAATGATGTCATATACAATGTGAGTGCTTTTATTTTCGTACTTTTTCTGTGCCTGCTGTTCATCGCAATTACATTGATAAATCATACAATAGGACTTACCATAAATAGTAAGCGTTTGCAAATTCGTTCAATGGAGTTGGTCGGAGCAAAATCGGGTTTTATACGCCGTCCTTTTGTTGTCCGCGGAGTAATATTGGGACTTGTGGGTGCTTTTGTTGCGGATTGTTTGCTGGCAGGGGTGCTTTATTGGCTTTATTCGAGTATAAAAGGTTTGGTATTGGCGGAGCATATCAAGGTTTATATCCTTGTGGGCATTGTAATAGTGATATTGGGTGTTTTACTTTCGTTTACCTTTACCCTTATTGCTGTAAAGAAAAGTATGAACTTGAAAGGCAGTAAATTATATAGATAAAGAATAATCGTAATGAAGAAAACGAACGACAATAAGGAAATCGAAAAGAGGGATTTCGTATTTGGTAAAGAGAATTACGTTATAATGATAGTGGGATTGGTTGTTTTGGCAATCGGATACATACTTCTGAGCGGTGGAGGCAGCAACGACCCCGATCAATTCAGCGAAGCATTGTTCAACAGTCGCAGAATGCTGTGGTCTCCAATCTTCATAGTCGGAGGATTGGTCATAGAGGTATATGCAATCATGAAAAAAGCAAAATAATAAATGGATACACTTCAAGCAATCATTATTTCTATAGTGGAAGGTTTGACGGAGTTTCTTCCGGTTTCCTCCACGGGACACATGATTATCACTCAGGGAATTTTACGTGTTCCAAGCGATGACTTTGTTAAACTCTTCACTGTTTGTATTCAGTTCGGAGCAATTCTTTCCGTCTTGGTAATATATTGGAAACGTTTTTTGCAGTCATGGAGCTTTTATTGGAAGTTGCTCGTAGCTTTTCTACCGGCTGCAATCATAGGATTGTTGGCAGGGGATTTGATAGACAGTTTTCTTGAGAATGTTTGGGTGGTTGCTTCCATGCTCGTGATAGGTGGTGTCTTCATGTTGTTTGTCGATAAGTGGTTCAACAAACCCGATGAAGACCAAACAATAACATATAAGAAGAGTTTCAAAATAGGTTTGGCTCAATGTATCGCAATGATACCCGGTGTCAGCCGTTCGATGGCAACAATAGTCGGTGGTATGAGCCAAAAACTCTCCCGCAAAACAGCAGCCGAGTTTTCTTTCTTTCTTGCAGTGCCTACAATGGCAGCCGCTTCGGGATATAAACTCTTGAAAGCGTTTATGACTGAGGGCGGAACGGAAATGCTTGCAAATAATTTATCCACCCTTATCATAGGAAACATCGTTGCATTCATCGTTGCGATACTTGCAATCAAGTTTTTTATCAGTTTCCTTACCAAATACGGGTTTAAGGCATTCGGATATTACAGAATAGTTGTCGGATTGCTTATACTTATACTCTTGTTCTGCGGCGTACCTTTGGAAGTGGCATAATGGAATTGAACCTTGAACAAGGCGGATACATACTGCTGAATAAGCCATATACTTGGACATCGTTTCAAGCGACCAAAAAGGTACAGTATGTTCTCAAAAGACATTTCGGTGTAAAGAAAATAAAAATCGGACATGCCGGAACACTTGACCCTTTGGCAACAGGATTGCTTATACTCTGCGTAGGCAAATATACAAAACGCATAGAGGAATATCAGGCAGGGGAGAAGGAATATACAGGAACAATATTTCTCGGAGCCACAACTCCGAGTTTCGATAAGGAAAAGCCTGTTGATTTCACTTTCCCGATTGAACATATAAGCAAAGAGGCGATAAGACAAACTGCCAGCTCCTTTCTTGGAGAACAATCGCAACTTCCTCCCGTCTTTTCTGCCGTAAAAATTAACGGAGTGCGGGCATACACCAAAGCAAGAGAGGGTAAGGAGGTCGAAATGCGAGAGCGCCGCATAACGATACATGAGTTTGAAATAACCGATATAAGAATGCCGGAAGTGGATTTCCGCATACGTTGTTCCAAAGGTACGTATATACGTTCCATTGTAAGAGATTTCGGTAAACGACTGCAGAGCGGAGCATATCTGACTGCACTGTGTCGCACAAGAATAGGCGATATGAAGTTGGAAGATGCTCAAACGCCTGAACAAATACAGTCGCAATTCCCTATAAAGTCCGATATTCCGCTTTCTATTGACGAATAAGAGAATTTTTATGCTTCTTTTTGTTTTCAAGCTATCGTTCAGATAAAAGACAAAGGTTTGAAACCCTTTTTCAATCAGGTTTCAAACCTTTGGTGTTGATATTTTTATTTGGGAACCTTTATTTCACGAGTTTCATTTCGTTGATAAGGTTGGTTGCTCCTGCGTATTTGTCGATTATAAACAATACGTAGCGTATGTCAACGGAGATACATCTTTGCAAATCGGGATTGAAAGCTATGTTACCGCTCATTGCTTCCCAGTTACCGTCGAATGCTATTCCTACAAGTTCTCCTTTGGCGTTTATTGTTGGTGAACCAGAATTTCCTCCTGTAATATCAAGGTTGGAAATAAAGGCTACAGGAACTGTTCCGTTCTCTGCATATTGTCCGTAGTCTTTATTTTCATACAAAAGACGCAGTTTGGAAGGTACGGTGAATTCCCATGATGAGTTGTCTTCTTTTGCCATTACTCCGTCCAATGTTGTATAGTAGTTGTAGGTAACTCCGTCCATCGGTTTGTAGTCTTTCACTTGTCCGTAGGTGTAACGTATGGTGAGGTTGGCATTAGGGGCGAAATGTTTCTTGCTGTCCATTTCCATAACTCCTTTCACAAACAAACGGTTTGCCCTGCTCAAACGGTCTCTTTGCGATTGCACGGAGGACATTTTCTCTACCATATTATCAATAAATTGATTGGTCAATATGTATGCGGGATCATTGGCGATTTGTGTTACATCGAGGTGTTCCAAGAGTTTGTTCACTCTGTCAAGGCTTACCATTTGTGAAGTCTTATACATATCGCTTGCTATTTGTTTGAAGTTATAACCGTTTTTGAAAGCGTTTGACAAGAAGTCTTTGTCCTGGTGCAGTATAGGAACATTGCGGAAATATACGTCCAAGCCGGCTGCGAAGAGTTTTTCTTCGGTTATGATATTGTAATCCTTGAATGTCTCTGCGTAAATCTCTTTCAATTTGGCTGCAATTTGCTTTGCTTTTTCGCTTTTGCCATTTTTTACCAATTCTTCTTCAAGAGGTTTCATTTGTCTTGCAACGGAGAATATGGCAGCTCCTCTAAGGATTGCTTCATTGGTGTAAACTCTCAAATAGTCGTACTCATTGGTAGCTTCATAGCATTCTTCCAAGTCTTTCAATACACTTCCGTACTCGGCTTGCCTT
>URCX01000048.1 GCA_900546465.1 uncultured Bacteroidota bacterium
GACAATGAAAAGAAAACCTTAGATGAGCCAAACGCCGTTTCAATTTTCTAAAACGCCGTTCTAATTTTTTCTTTCGGCGTTTCAGTTTCTTGGGACGGCGTTTTAATTTCCCGAAAGGGTGTTTGAGAAAAGGCTGTTGCGGAAATGATGAGACTTTGCGGGGTTTTGTTGTTTTGAGGTGGTGTTTGCGTCGCAAAAATGTATCCTTTTCCTCTTTGTTCCGTAAAGTAGGGATAAACAGATAAAGAAATAAAGACGAACCATGCTGATAAACATTTTCAAGAAGAATTATCCCTTGCAACTGCTTTTGCTTGTAATATTACCGTTGATACTTTGGATTCCGGCTTTTGTCAATCCGCCGGAGGTTTTTGCCACTAAGTTCGATATGCCTTTGTATAAGGTGATTTTTGATGCTGTGAAGGATATGCAGAGTGTGGCGGTTGTATGTGCCTTTGTGTTGGTTGTATTGCAGGCTTTGGCAGTCAATCATCTCCTTACGAGCAATCACTTATGCCAAAAGACGACTTTTATTCCTGCTTTCATATATATATTGCTTATGAGCTGCAATGTGCAGACGATGACGTTCAGTTCTATTCTTTTTTCCAATATATGCCTTATCATAGCTTTGCATTTCTTCTTCAAATGTCATGATAAGAATGAGGGAATCGATGAAATATTCCAAGCAAGTTGCTTTCTGTCTTTGGCAAGTTTATTCTACGCTCCGTTTATCTTCTTTATACTTTGGATTTGGGGAGGATTGATTGTTTATAAACTCTATAAGTGGAGAAGTTGGAGTATGAGTATTCTCGGATTGCTTACTCCCTTTCTTTTGTTGACGGTTTATTATTATTTAAAGGATATATCGGTGGAGGAAAGATTGCTTGCCGGTGCAGATGGGTGGTTAGATATAAATTTTGATTTTCTGAACATACCTATACAAGTGGTTTACATGTCCTTGTTGGCAATATATCTTATTCCGTCTTTGTTTTATACTTTAAGTTCTCGCTCAAACAGAATAATAGAGTACAGAAAGAAAAGCGGCGTTTTGGTTACCATGTTCGTTGTTTCGCTCATACCGTTTGTGCTAAGTAAAACTCAGGAGAATATGTCCTTTGTGTTTGCCGTGCCATTCACATTTTTCCTTTGCAATCTCTTCATGAACCAACCCAAAGAGAAGCATGCGGATACGTTTTTCATAATATTGATACTTTGTTGCATTGCTAAGGTTTATCTGCCTTTGTAAACATATCTGCTTTTGACGGGAAAGGGTCGATGTGTCGGGATTATATCCCATCTTTCTCGGCAAAACAGCCTTATTCTTGCAATTACATTGATGGAAATTCGTAACTTTGCAATCTTGAAACATACAAAATAATAAAGAAATGAAGTTCGGAGTTGTTGTATTTCCCGGTTCCAATTGCGACCACGACATGATATATTTGCTAAGAAACAAATTAAATCAGGAAGTTGTAGAGTTATGGCACAAGGAGACCGATTTGAAGAATTGTGATATGATTATACTTCCAGGAGGTTTCTCTTATGGGGATTATCTTCGTTCGGGAGCGATAGCAAGCCTTTCTCCGGTTATGGAAAGCGTCAAGAAATTTGCCGATAAGGGCGGTTATGTGTTAGGCGTTTGCAATGGCTTTCAGATATTGTGCGAATCCGGTCTGTTGGACGGAGCGTTGCTCGCAAACGATAACCGTAAGTTCGTATGCAAGAACCAATACATAGCAACGCAAACCAATTCCACCGTATTCACACGAAAAGCCGTAAAGGGCAAAGCCTTGAACGTTCCGATAGCTCACGGAGAGGGCAGGTTTTTTGCCGATGCCGACACCATAAAACGCCTTAACGACAATGAGCAAATCCTGTTCCGTTATTGCAATGCGGAAGGAAAAATCGCTCCGGAGTTCAATCCGAACGGAAGCATCGAGAACATAGCCGGCATAACCAACAAGACAAAGAACGTATTCGGCATGATGCCTCACCCCGAAAGGTGTTCGGACGAAGAATTGGGCAATACGGACGGACGTATCTTGTTTGAAAGTTTATTGGAGAACATATAAAGATAAGCGACTTTGTTAAGAGCGTTCTTTTCCGAAGAAAAGATTGCGGAATGCGGCTGCGATGAAGCCGGCAGAGGCTGTTTGGCAGGTCCTGTCGTGGCGGCTGCGGTTATTCTTCCGCAGGATTTCAGGTGTGAAGAACTGAACGACTCCAAGAAATTGAGCGATAAGCAACGCAGATTACTGCGTCCGATTATAGAAAAGGAAGCCGCGGCATACGCCGTGGCTTTTGTCGATAATGAAACGATAGACCGTATAAACATATTGAACGCTTCGTTCCTCGCAATGAACAATGCAGTCAAGGAATTGAAGATAAAACCGGAACTTTTGCTGATAGACGGCAACAGATTCAAGAACGAGACGGATATTCCCTTTGAATGTATCGTCAAAGGGGATGCAAAATTCATGAGCATTGCCGCAGCATCGATACTCGCAAAGACATATCGGGACGATTTCATGCTTGAAGCACACGAAAAGCACCCTCGATACCATTGGAACAAGAATATGGGTTATCCGACCAAGCAACACAGGGAGGCAATCAGGCAATTCGGACTTACACCCTTGCATCGCCGAAGTTATAACCTCTTGGGGCAACTCTGTCTCTTTTAATCCGTACGCCGTAACGGCATTACAACCGTTACAACCGGTTCAAGGCTCGCTTTATTCTTGCAATGCTTTCCGTAATCTGTTCATCCGTGATAATCAAAGCAGGTTTCAGGCTTAGGCATTGAGAATCGAACAAATGCGTTCCTGTGATTATTCCCTCCTTGAAGCATGATTTCAGAGCCGTTTGCCAATTCACTTTTTCCGAAAGTTCTATGCAGTTGAACAAACCCTTGCCTCGCACCTCCTTAATCAAAGGGTGAGCCAACTCTTTGCGGTATCTGTTACCTTTTTCCTCCACTTTATCCATCAGATTGCCTTCCACAATGCAATCGAGCGTGGCAAGAGCAGCCGCACATGAGACAGGGTGGCCTCCGAAAGTCGAGGCGTGTCCTATAAGCGGGTGATGGTTGTTCAATCTCTGCATTATATCTTCACGACCTATGAAAGCACCGATAGGCATTCCGCCACCCATTCCCTTCGCTATGCAAAGTATATCTGGAACCGCCCCTTTGAAATGTTCGAAAGCAAACAATTTACCGGTTCTTCCGAAGCCTGTCTGGATTTCATCGAAGATTAAAATCGTTCCTGTTTCGTTGCAACGCTTCCTTACCGCTTCCATATATCCCTCTTTCGGTAATTTCACTCCCGCTCCGACCGATATGGGTTCGATGACAAGGCATGCGGTTCTTTCGCTTATCTTTTCCAAGTCATCGAAATCGTTATATCGTATTTTGTTGCAGTCCGGTATCAAAGGGCGGAAGCCTCTTGTGAAAATTTCTTGCGAAAGCATGGATACCGCACCGAGGGTCGAGCCGTGGTAAGAGTTGTTACACGAAATCACTTCGCTTCTTCCCGTGAACAACTTGGCGGTTTTCAATGCACCTTCTATCGCTTCCGAACCCGAATTGACGTAAAAAATCTGAGAAAGGCTCGCCGGAAGAAATTCTTTCAGGCGTTTGATATATCTGTATTGCGGACTCTGTACAAATTCTCCGTAAACCATCACATGCATGTACTTATCCAACTGTTCTTTCACGGCGGAAACAACTTTGGGATTGCGGTGTCCCACATTGCCTACGCAAATCCCGCTCAACATATCCATGTATTGCTTTCCCGAAGTGTCCCAAACGTAAATTCCTTCCGCCTTTTCGACGTCTATCATTATCTCGTCTATTTCTCCCACTTGGGCAACGACCTGTCTGAAATCCTTTACCGATGTTTTCATTCTTCAATATGATTTTGTCTGCAAAGGTAAAATTTATTCGGCTTTGCGGTTTACTTTTTCGTCCTTTTGTTGTCCCTTATTGTGTCGAAGTACTAACTTTGCAAAGTTTTGAAAGAAAAATACCGAACGTATGAAGAGAAAAACAAGTCTGCTTTTGATTGTCGCCTTGCTCGGTTTCATTCGAACCGTAAAGGCTCAGTATGAGATAAAACTCGAAATAAGCGGTTGCAAGGACAGTTGCCTTATCTTGGGACACTATTATTTGGACAAGACCTACGCAATCGATACCGCTTGGAACAAGAAAGGTCGCTTCGTATTCAAGAAAAAGGATAAGAAATTGGAGAGCGGAATATACTTTTTCAGCACTTTGAAAGGCAGGTTCTGCGAATTTATGGTCGATAAGGAACAAAACTTCACCTTAAAGACCGATGACAAGGATTGGACCTACGATATGAAGGTCAAGGGTTCCCAAACTGCGGCAATTTATTTCGAGTACATGAAATCTAACAAACTTCTTAGCGACAAGCTTACACAGCTATCACAAGACAAGGCTTCGATTTCGGAGGAGGAGTATGCGGAAAGAATGAAACAAGTACAACAATACGGCGACAGTTTGAAGAATGTATTCATCGAAAAGCAGCCCGACCACCTTTTAACCAAGGTTCTCTCTGCCACAAAGCCTGTAATCATTCCCGATATGCCTGTTCCTACAAAAGCCGACGGCTCACCCGACAGCACCGAATGGCAGAACGAACGCTGGTATTACTACAAACAACATTATTTTGACAACATCGACCTCTCTTGCAGCGGTCTTTTAAGAACACCCTCTGCCGTTTTCAATCGCACTTATGAGTATTTCTGGAATGAAGTCATGAAATACGAGCCTGTCGATAGTATTCTCATGTATGCGGACAGGGTGATTGAAAAAGCCGGCGACTCAAAGGCTATGAATCGTTTTTTGATACATAATATTACAGAGCGTTATCTGCAAAGCGGAATAATGGGTCAGGACAGGATTTACGTCGAAATGGTAAAACGTTACTTCAAAAGCGGTAAAGTTGATTGGCTTTCGCCTTCTTCAATAGAGACAGAGGTGTTACGTGCCGAGAAATGGGAAAACCTTTTAATAGGAAAGACGGTTCCAAACCTTGCCTGCCCCGACCAAAATGGTAATTGGCATGACCTTTATAGCTTGAATAAGAAATACAAGATACTTATTTTCTGGTCTGCCGACTGCGGACACTGCATTAAAGAAGTACCCAAGTTCCATGAATTCTACAAAGAGTTTAAGGATAAGTACGATTTGGAAATCATGGCTGTTAATACCGAAAGCGATACTGCTCATTGGCAAAGCTTCATCAGCGAAAAGAATTTGGATTGGGTCAATTTGAACGGATTGGTCGCCAATTTCGATTGGAGAGAGTACTTCGACATTGTGAAAACTCCCGTTGTCTATATTTTAGACAGACGAAACATCATAATAGCAAAAAACATACAGGGAGACAATATTGCAAAGGTTATGGAGTTGTTGGATAGTGGAAAGTTGAAACTTTAATACGATGGAAGCGAATTTTTCTTTGAGTGTAATGAATCGCCGTTTCGGAAAATTAAAACGGCGAAAGAAAAAAATAGAACGGCGTTCCATTTCAACCAAACGGCGTTTCGTTGCGACAGCCTTTTGCTTCATCTTTGTTGTTCTTTGTTGTGGAAAATCATCTGCTCAATTTGCCGATTATGAAGTAAAGTTATGGATATATGATTTCGAGGATAGTCTCGTTTTTATCAAAGGTGCATACGGACAGAATGCCGCTCTGCTTTTGGATACCTTGAAAATGCAGAAAGACGGCAGTTTTGTGATGAAAGGGAATTACCATTCAGGCATAGTTATAGTATCTTCGTTGCAAGAGGACTTGTTCAGTTTCTTATTGGATAAGGAAAAGAAATTCACTATAGACATTTTCCCCGACGGATTCTACGAAGTTAAAGGCTCGATTGAGAACGACCGTTATTTGGAATACCAGAAGATGAACAAAAAATACAGGACTGTCATGCATGAATGCAATGCCATAGCAAAGGAACAGCCTGAAAAAAAAGACAGTCTGCAAGCTGTTTTATACAAAGCAAGAAAGACCTTCTCGGATTACCAACAATCATTCTACAAACTATATCCAGAGAATCTGATGAGCGTATTGGTCAGAGCCGTAACGGCTCCGCAGCTCGATAAAAAATACATTGATGAAAACGGAAACATCAAACAAGGCATGGAAGCAGAGTATGCCTACGTTTATCGCAGCAAGTTTTGGGACAGTTTCGACTTTCGGGACGAACGAATAATGGGAACGCCGTATTTTTACAAGAAATTCCAGACCTATATTGATAAAATGACAATGCAAACGGTAGATTCCGTATTCTCTTCTCTCAAATATTTCATTGATTACGCCAATTCACAAGGCGGGCAACTTTATTCCGATTATATAATTGACCTATATCTTAAAAGGTATTCGAGACTTCCGTTCTCGTTTAACGAAGCAATATATGTCAAAATGGTCGATTCGCTCTTCAATGACAAATATACCCCTTGGCTTTCTCAAGGCGAAAAGGATTTCCATATGGCAAAAGCAGAACAATTACGCCATTTCCTGCCGACAAATCCCTTCCCTGAAATAACGGCACAAACACTTGAAAACAAATCTCTGCGATTATATGATTTGAAACACCGTTACACCGTAGTCTTCTTTTGGAGTGCCGGTTGCGAAAGCTGCAAGAAGAACATAGATGAATTGAAGAATTTCTACAAGGACTACAAGGACAAATACGACTTTGAGATATTCTCCATCGAAATGGGCGGCAATATCGAAGAAACAAAAAAACAATTACAGGAAGAACCTTTCGATTGGACTGTCGTACAGTCCAATCCTACGCAAATAAACAAACTATACGGTTTAGACATAGATCATACTCCCGAAATTTACCTATTGGACAATGAAAAGAGGATATTGAACAAAACAGCATTGTATCAGCACGTTCAAGCAGTAATAGAACAAGAAGAAATGCAGCGAACGAAAACCAAACCCTGATTTATGCCGATTTGTAAAGAAAAGGGAATTATTTATTTGAGATGAGAGTACATTTTATAGCCATAGGAGGAAGTGCGATGCACAATTTGGCAATCGCATTGAGTAAGAAAGCTTACACTGTCAGCGGCAGCGATGATGAAATCTTCGAGCCTGCGAAATCACACTTGAAAGCATACGGGCTTCTGCCCGAAAAAGAGGGCTGGGACGCAGATAAAATAAACGAAAACATAGATGCGGTAATTCTCGGCATGCACGCAAAGGAAGACAATCCCGAATTGAAAAAAGCAAAAGCACTCGGATTGAAAATTTATTCCTATCCGGAATTCTTATACGAGTTAAGCAAGAACAAAATCAGGATAGTAGTAGGCGGAAGCCATGGAAAGACCACCATAACCGCCATGATACTGCATGCTTTGCAAAACTTGAACATAGAAACCGACTATATGGTCGGAGCAAAGTTGGAAGGATTTGAAGTAATGGTCAAAACTGACGAAAGTGCCAAGTATATGGTTTTGGAAGGAGATGAGTACCTTGCTTCGACCTTGGACAGACGTCCCAAGTTTCACCTTTACAAACCGAACATAGCCATCATAAACGGCATAGCTTGGGATCATGTGAATGTCTTTCCGACTTTTGAGAACTATGTCGGGCAATTTAAGATATTTGCCGATAAAATAGAGCCGAATGGAACATTGATTTACTGCGATGAGGACGAGAATGTGAGAAACATAGCGATGAATGCGAGAAAGGATATACGCCTTTTGCCATACAAGGCTTTGGATTACGAGGTCGAGAACGGCGATACGGTGGTTTCTTACGCAGGAAAGAAATATAAGATGCAGGTTTTCGGACATCATAACATGATAAACATGCACGCAGCCATGCTTGCATGCGGGTGTATAGGCGTTAAAAACGAGGATTTTCTGCATGCGATGACCTCATTCAAAGGAGCGGCAAAGCGATTGGAGCTTTTGAAAAAATCATCTCTCCGAGCGGTCTTTACGGACTTCGCTCATTCTCCGTCGAAACTCAAAGCCACGATAGCCGCAGTGAAAGAGCAGTTCCCGAACAGGCGGTTGCTTGCCTGCATGGAACTTCACACCTTTTCTTCTCTTTCACGTGGTTTTCTGCAACAGTATGAGGGTTGCATGGACGAGGCGGATGTCGCAGCGGTTTACTTCGACAAGCATGCGATAGAGTTGAAGCGTCTTGCAGACTTGGATTGCGATGAGGTTGCAAAGGCATTCGGTAAAAGCGGATTGAGAGTTTTCACCGATAAAACGGCACTTGAAGAATTTATAAAGGCAAACACAAAAGACAATACCAACGTTCTTATGATGAGTTCGGGCAATTTCGGCGGTATAGACCTGAAAACACTTGCCGAAGCACTCATTGAAGAGAAATAATAAGCAAATCAAAAATGGGAAAGTTCAAAATAGGAGACAAAGTCAAGTTTCTAAGCAGTCAAGGTGGAGGAATAATACGTTCTTTTGCAGCAACGAATGTTGCAAACGTGGAAGACGAAAGCGGATTTGAGATACCTACACTCGTAAGCGACCTTATACTTGACGCATGCGATGATGCAGCAGGAGCATTCTTTTGTTCACCGCGGGAAAACAAGCAAGAAGAAAAATTGGAAGCAAAGCAAAATTTCTCGGAACAGGATTATTATCCCTCAGAACAAGAAGAAAATTATTCGGGACAAAGGATAAGTCCCTTATATCTTAACAAGATGAGAGCCCGGACAAGCGAAGGTATTTATCTTTGCTTTGTTCCTCATGAGCAAAGGTGGCTTGTGTATGGAGATATAGACATTTACCTCATCAATCATACAAAACACAGAATTATCTATTCAATCCTCTTGGCTGATGAGGAGAAAGGCTTTGTCTCCGAGGATTTCGGAACATTGGAAAAAGCAGAAAAAATACTTGTAGAAACCATTTCGAGAGAAAGACTTGAAGAATGGAAAAAAGCTTGCGTACAACTGATGTTCCATGACGACGAAGCAGAAAAAGTATTGCTGCCGGTAAATTGCGAATTGAAGATAAGAACGAATAAATTCTTCACCGAAGGCAGTTTTATTCATACTGCGTTTTTTGAAGAGAAAGTAATAATGTATCCTGTTTGCAACATGCTTACCGTAGGCACTTTCTTGCAGAATACAAACACAAAGAAAGACGAAGCAAACGAGAAAACGAATAATCAAATCATCAATAAGGTAAACCATAACATTGAAGACAGCTTGCTAAGCAGACATAAATTAGACGCAAAGACTGCCGAGGTGGATCTGCACATAGAAGAACTGACGGAAAACGAAGGAAACATGAAGCCGGAACAAATGTTGAAATTGCAACTTGACTATGCCGTAAAATGTCTCAACGAAGCCATAACAGAAAACCTCAATAAAATCATCTTCATTCACGGAGTCGGTCAAGGCATTTTGAAGAAAGAACTATGCAAAGAACTTGACAAATACAAAGGAATACACTATTTTGCCGCTTCAATGGCAAAATACGGTACCGGAGCCACGGAAGTATATATAGGAACAAGTCCCACAAAAGCACTATAAATAAATCCCGGAAACCCAAACGCCGATTCAGCATTAATGAAACGCCTTTTCGTAAAATTATTACGCCGTTTCAATTTTATGAATCGGCGTTTTGGTTTCGTCAAACGGCGTTTTGGTTTTCAGCTTTTCAAGTCTTTGATTTTCAAGAGTGGGAATTGTCGTTCGGAATGTGGTGGGGTATATTGTTTTTTGCTTATATGAAATTCGATGAAAGGGCTTACCGCAATATTTGTTTCCCATGTTCGTTCGATAAGAGGACGAATGAAAAGCAATGAAACAAATCAGCGTTTGCGTAAGTAATGATTTGGTGTGCGACAACAGGGTGGACAAGACTTGCCGAAGCCTTGTCGCATGTGGTCTATCGGTAAAGCTTATCGGCAGAGAGTTCGATAATTCGCCTGCTTTGCCTTCTCGCTCTTACGAATGCGGCAGAGTAAAAATTTGTTTCAAGAGGAATGTTCTCTATTATGCGGAATTGAATTTGCGTCTTTTCTTTCGCTTGCTTTTTTCAAGGCAGGATATTATTTGGGCAAATGATTTGGATACGCTTTTGCCTTGTTGCCTCATCGCAAAGTTCAAAGGCAAACCGCTGATATTCGATTCTCATGAACATTTCACCCAAGTGCCGGAACTGAAAGACAATCCCTTTGCTCGCAAAGTGTGGAAGAAGGTGGAGAAGTATTGCATAAGGAAATGCAAAGGTGTTGTTACGGTTTGCGAACCGATAAGAGAATATTTCAAAAAGGAGTATGGGGTTGAAAGTGTGGTGGTCAGAAATATGCCTCCGAGACAAGCCGCAATCGAAAGCATTATTCCTGCTTCCGAAAAGGAAAATCTGATTGTCTGGCAGGGTGCCGTGAATATGGAGAGGGGACTTGAGGAGTTGTGCGAGGCAATGCAATTCGTCGATGGCAGGCTTATGATAATGGGAGAGGGAAGAATAAAAGAGGAATTGGAGAACAAAGTGCGGCAATACTCGTTCGCAAACAAGATTTGCTTTGTCGGCAGGTTGCCGTTTGCAGAAATGATGAGCAATACGAGAAAAGCGAAACTTGCTGTTTCGATAGACAAACCCACAAACGGCAATTATGCAATCAGTCTGCCCAATAAGATTTTTGAATATCTGGCAAGCGGCGTTCCTATGCTCGTTTCGCCTTTGCAGGAGATAAAACCTATTGTGGAGAAATACGAGGTCGGAGAGTTCATTCGCTCTTATAATCCGCAGGAATTGGCGAAGCAGATAAACGAATTGCTATGCGATAATGTGAAAGCGGATTTCTTTGCAGCAAATGCTCTGAACGCAGCTGCGGAACTCTGTTGGGAAAATGAAGAAAAGAAGATAAACGAATTGATAAAGCATACGGAGGACATCAAATGATTTCCATACTGATACCGGTCTATGAAGAAAACTGCATACACTTGGTCAACGATTTGAGAGAACAGGCGAAGAAGTTGTTGGAAGACTTTGAAATATTGGTATTTGACGATGGCTCGCCGACAAGAAGGGAAGAGAACAGACCGCTTGCCTGCATGAGAGAAGTGGTTTACCATGAACTTTCTTCCAATGTGGGACGCTCTGCAATAAGAAACCTTTTGGCAAACAGGGCAAAGGGTGATAAACTTTTGTTTGTGGATTGCGACAGCAAGGTGGTAAGAGATGATTTCTTGGATAAGTATCTTTATGAAATTGATACGGCAGATGTTTTAATCGGAGGAACGGTCTATTGCCCCAAAAGCAAAGTGCCGAAAGGTTGTGAACTGCATTGGAAATATGGAACCAAGGTGGAATGTAACAAGACGGGAAAGAAGACCGATACTTTCCAAGCAAATAACTTTTTTATCAAGAAAGCCGTCTTTGAAAAGGTGAAGTTCGATGAAAGAATCAAAGGGTACGGACATGAAGACACTCTTTTCGGCAAAGAACTCCAAAAGGCCGGTTTCGCAATTAGAAGTATAGATAATCCTGTCGAGCATTCAGGTTTGAAAAACTTTGAAAACTTTATGGCTTCCACCGAAACAGCAGTGCAAAACATGAGAGCGATAATGCAAAACAGCGAGTTTTCGGATTTGGTAGGCGACATTAGATTGATAAAAGCATATAAAAAACTTGAGAAATTCGGATTGGGAGGATTGTATTCGGAATTTTTCAAGATGACAAAGCAATCCTTTCTCAGCCTATTAAGAAGCAAGAACCCGAATTTGCGTTTATTCGATTTATATAAGCTCGGTATTTTCTGCGAAAGGGATAAGGCTCGGTCATAACGATACTAAAATGCTGCCGAATGGCGTTTTCAATTAAATGAAAGCCCGAAAGGAAAGCATTGTTGCCTGCAATGGTACATAGAATTACTCAAAAGGAAGCAGCATTCATGCAAAAGTATGCAGGAGAAGCTGCAGACAAACTTATGTTACGTTATTCCAAGTCTTCGGAAGAAGATTTGGACATTGCATTCTGCTGTTCGCAAATAGCTGCTCGCCGAAAGTATGCTGCCAAACTGCCGACTTTCATTGCCGACAGCCACGTTGTGTTTCCTCCTTCTTTGAATTTGCCTTTGACAACCCTCGTCCATATAACTCACCTCCTCACAAAAAAACATCGCTGCTTGAGCGATGTTCTATTCTTCATTTC